>CAZZFC010000030.1:5664-7288 GCA_964653325.1 uncultured Candidatus Saccharibacteria bacterium
GGCACCGAAACCATACAGAAGGACCCCAATTAAATAAGGTGAAGATCGGTTCAATGATTTGATCAAGCGCCAGTAGTATGGGAATTGGGATTCGTTTTTTTAGGTTTGGTGGTAAGCGTAAGTTGTTAGCGGAAATTTTTCGGTCAATAATAAAGGATTGCGCGAGTTTATTTTTAATATCATCCGGGTGAAAATTATAAAAGATTCCAGACTCTTCGTCCCCGTTAGTTCCTGATAATTGGATCGGTGAAAGGTCGTGGCGGAAATTAAATTTTCCTTTAACAAGATTAGATAGCGTTGATTTAAGATGAATTTTATTTGCCATTTCAATAATGAGTGTACCGTTTGGTTTTAAAACGCGGTAAATCTCCGTAAATAATGCAGGGACATTTTTGATGTGATGCAAAACCCGAATCAATAAGACGGTGTCAAAGCTTTTATCCTCAAACGGGGTGTGATATGCATTACCCCAAATGGTTTCTAAATTCGTAATATTATGCCTTTTGGCTAAGTGGTTTGCTTGTTCAAGGGCTTGTTTTGAAAAATCTAAAATGATTGCTTTTTTGTATCGAGGGCAATAGGTAGTTGCAAACCTACCAAAGCTTCCTCCCAGATCGAGTAATTGCCCACCGTTATTAGGGAGGAGTCGATTCAAAACGCGTTTTTCCGCGAAGTCCTCGTATTGACGGTCAATCCAGTATTTGGTATAGTCGTAACCGCTTTTGTCGTAGTCAGAAATATCTGGCATATGTATCATCATACCAACGAAAGCAAGCCAATGTTATTGTAAGATTAACGTTACGGTAGCTTTATTAGGGTATAATAACCAGAATGGAACGTAAAACGCTGCAAACACAAAAAAGAGAAAAGACGGGTGATGACACTCGCAAGCTTAGGCACCTAGGAATTATTCCAGGCGTTGTTTATGGTCCAGTGACGCAAGCGTTTAACGTTCAGATGCAGGAGCACGATTTGATGCAAATTCTCAAGCATGGTGAAGGAGAAGCAGAACTAATTGATTTGTCAATTGAAGGAGAAGATAAGCCTCGGGTGGTCTTATTAAAAGAGGTTCAGGTTGATCCGGTTTCAAATAGTGCCATACACGTAGATTTTTTTGAGGTTGATTTAAATTCACCAATTGACGTTACAGTCAGTCTTGAATTTATTGGTGAGGTTAAGGCAGTAGAAGAAAAGCGTGCAGTACTTTTGCATATTATGCAAGAATTACCAATTCGGGTTTTGCCACTTATGATCCCAACGCATATTGAAGTTGATGTAAGCGTTTTATCAGAAATCGGTAATCACCTAACCATTGCGGATATTAAACTACCGGAAGGGGTAGAGGTTCGTGTACCAGATCAGTCCGAATTAATCGTAAAGGTTGATGAAATTAAGGTTGAGGTCGAAGCTCCAGCAGAAACAGAAGAGGTTGCAGCTGAAGGTGCTGCCATTACTGATGAAGCTGCTAAAGAAGGTGCCACAGAAACACCAACCCCCGCGAAGAAATAACCAGTAGTTTTCTGTTGTTGGGTTGGTTCTCCGATTAAGCAATTTTTCCAACAGTAGCCGAATTGTCATTAATGTGCCAAACGGATACCCACGACTTTAGTCGTGGGCGGAAGTG
>CAZZFC010000031.1:0-7209 GCA_964653325.1 uncultured Candidatus Saccharibacteria bacterium
TCGATTGTGCTTATCAGTTAGTCCAGCAAAATAACCCAGATCGTTTAGAAGTCAAAGGTAACATCGATAAAGAACTTACGGCAGAAGTTAAAAAACATAAAACTCAGATCGGATTTATCAGTGAAGAAACGGTTGAAGATGAGGCGGAAGCGGTTGCGCTACAAATTGAAAAATTAAAGCCTAAACAATATTCCGATATTGCTGTCTTAGTTCGTGCGAATAGTCATGCGGAACCATTTACTCGCGCACTTGCGCGTCATGGTATTCCGTATCAGTTTTTAGGTCCGGGTCGGCTTTTTAAACAAGAAGAAATTAAAGATTTAATCAGTTACTTAAAAGTGTTGGCGAATATTAACGATAGTCATGCAATGTATCGAGTGTTAACCATGCCCAGTTTTAATCTATCTGGACGCGATCTACAGTGGTTATTAAGTTATGCAAAAAAACACAATCGAGCTTTGTTTGAGATGTTGGAAACTTTTGTGAAAAACCCAGCTGAATTTACACATGGAATGTCGGATTTCGTAATCAATCAGTTTAAAAAAATTATGGAAATGATGTATCGGCATATGGATAAGGTTGCGACTAGTGGACCAGGTGAGATTTTATATTATTTCTTACAAGATACCGGAGAGCTTTTAAAAATGCGGGATCCGAATACACCCGAAGAAGTACGTAAAGTGGAAAATATCAGCAGCTTTTTTACTAAAATTAAAGAATATGAAGTGCAAAATCAACAAAGTCGAGTTGCCGATTTTGTTGAATACTTGGATTTTTTAATTGAATCCGGTGAATCACCCCTGGCTTCCCAAATTGACTGGCGCAACGAAAACGCGGTCAATATTTTAACGATCCATTCTGCTAAAGGACTCGAATTTGAAACCGTGTTCTTAATTAATTTAGTAGCGCAACGTTTCCCATCCACCGATCGTAAAGAGCAAATTCCTTTACCAGAAGAATTGGTAAAAGAACCGCTACCAACAATTGACCCACATATTGCTGAAGAACGCCGGCTGTTTTATGTAGGAATCACCCGTGCGAAAACGAATTTATTTTTTACATCCGCTAAATTTTATCATGACTCAACTGCCGCTCGACCCAAAAAACTAAGTCCGTTTATAAAAGAAGCATTAGGTGAAATGTTCGAAAAATATACGGTTAAAAAAACATCACCGACGGATAGTAAATTCTCATTTGATCATTATAAAAAAGATCAAGTGAAAGTTGATACCTTACCATTAATTCCAAAACACAAAGTAACATATTTAAGTTATTCGCAGATTGAATGTTTTGATACTTGCTCGATGCATTATAAGCTGGATTATATTTTACAAATCCCAAAGCTTCCGAGTGTGGCACTAACTTTCGGTACCACTATTCACGACACATTGCGTGATACTTATATGTTAATTAAAAATCATGAAATCGAAAAAGATGTCGATAAGGTTTATCAAAAGGCTTTAGAGTTTTATGAGTTACATTGGTCGTCGATTGGGTTTGAGAATAAAAAACAAGAACATGATCGATATGCTGACGGACAACGGATTTTAAAAGATCTACTCGAATCAGATTTAAACTGTAGTTTTGAAATTCAAAAATTAGAAGAACCATTTACATTTTCGATTGCACCCAATTTAAAAATCGGTGGACGGATTGACCGAATCGATAAACACCCTGATGGCAAGATCGAAATTGTGGATTATAAAACCGGGATCAAACCGGAATTAAAAGATCTTGAAACAGGTTTGAAAGGATTACAGCTATCGATGTACGCGATAGCGGCGATGAAAATACTCGATACACCACTAGAAAATTTAATCCTCACTTTTTATTATTTAGAAACAAATGAGCGGATCAGTATCATACGAACACATGAGGATTTATCTACCGCGAAACAAAAGATTCTTGAAGTTCGCGATGCAATCGAGAAAAGTAATTTTACCTGTAGCGGTAATTACTTTTGTTTAAATAACTGTGATTATAAGTTGTTCTGTTGTTAATATATGAATCATCTGTTATAATAATTAACATGCCATTAAAAGGAAACTTTGGAGCAAAAGAAACAAGATCATCCAGAAGTGCAGAAAATGTATTTCTTCAAGGTGAAGTTGTTGACCCTGAAGAAGTACGATATGTAATTGATAGAACTGCAGATGGTGGTGTAATGGTTGAAATGGCAAATGGTAGGAACTTAACTTTAAAAAAAGAAGATTTAGATACAGTTGGTGGTTTGCGAGAGAAAATAAAAGAATTAGCTCCCCAATTAGAAATATAAATTCCGGAAGACTAATTTGCTTTTGAGTTGTATAATTGTCCCGTAGTGTATTTCGATGTGATTGAATCCTGATCCTAAAAGGAGGGGATATGGCACGACGGGTTTTGTATCGGTTGCGTTTTGCCCTTGATCCTACTTATCGGATCAAGGTTGCCATTGCAATTTTAGAAAGGAGAACTTTTAAACAATACCCTGATCCAGAGTGGGTTGAGGCGATGGTGTGGGTGTATCAGATTTTACGCCAGCATAAAGCCCAGATTTGCTCATGGGCACTCGCCACTAAGCTTGAAAAGTACTTTCAACTTGGCGGTTTAACTGTGAGCCGAAAACAACTAGCTGAAGCGATTGACCGGGGAAATCTAGCAACTTTAATCGCATCAGTACAACAATAGGGCTGAGTGAGTGACAGAGTTAATCATTCAGCCTTTCAACAAATTTATTTCGTAATTAATTCGCTTACCGTTTTCCCCATCTCAATTGCATAATTGGTGCCACGGTCCCAAGGGTAAACTTGCGCCATACTGGCTAAATATAAATTTTTAATCGGCGTTTTAAGCGGTAGAATATTCTGTTCATAATTAAGTCCGACAATGGGTTGGGCATAATTAGTTTTATATAGATAGGAACGGATAATGGATTGATCACAAAATAATGGACAAATCCGTTTGATGAATGGTGTAAATTTTTCTATCAACTGCTCTTTGGACATCTGCATTCGTTCATCCATTGGGTCACAATATGCACCGATATAAACGATATGTTCGTCGTTATATCTTTGTTTATCAATAAAATTGGTATGTTCCACAAGTGCTAAAAACGGCCAACTTGTATCGTTAATATTTAACCAATAAGTTTTATCTAAAACTGAATGATGTAAAGCAAGTGTTAGGACTAACGCACCAATTCCCCTTTGTCGGCTAAGTTTATCTTTGTAATCGTTGGGTAATTCAGGAACTAATTGAAGCAAAGTTTGGGGAGGAGTAGTGACAATAACTTGGTCGAAAACATCTGTTTGGGTTTGTTCTTTTTCGATATATGTCACTATTAAATTGTTTGCATTTGGTTGATGAGTAATCGAAGTTACTGGTGTTTGAGTTTTTACAACACCTTGATTAGAAGTAATTGATTGAGCAATATCATGTAAAAATGCCGAAAATCCACCCTCGTAATAGGCTAAGCGGGGAGTGCGTTTATGGATTCGCGCCCAAAACCAACGCATCGAAATCTCTTGATAATATTTCCCGAATTTACCAATCAGTAATGGTTCCCAAATTATCTTGTAAGCCTTTTCACCGGAGTATTTTTTTAAATATTCCCAAGCGGATACGTTTTCAAATTTTCGACTACGGTCTTGGTTGTAGAAATATTTTAATTGTGCAAGTAAAAATCCAGTTTTAATTCTTTCAATTAGAGGAATATGCGGAAACAAAAGTAAACTAATCGGTGAGTCCAGTTGATAGGTTTGATCGTTGTATAAAACATCGGTTTGGGGACGTTTAATAATAATTTTATTATCGGTGCCGATTGCTTTCGCCAATTCAAAAACATTTGTGTCGTTGGTAAACCAATGATGATAAAACTGCTCCAAATCCCAGTCCCAATCCCACTCATGTGATGAACCAGGCAAAACCTCATTAATCCCCGCCGCAAGTCCACCCAAGTATGGAGCTTGTTCAAATACAGTAACCGATACATCTTTTTGACTTAAATAATAGGAAGCGGAAAGGCCGGTAAATCCAGCCCCAACAATCGCAATTTTCATAAATACAAGTATACATCCGGTTGGGTTTGTTAGATATTTGTTGATTGCTTATCAATTGAGCTCAAGTTATAGTTAAAATATGCGTAATAATATTGGTTTTACATTAATTGAGTTAATGGTGGTAATGATCCTAATTGGAATTTTGGCGGCTTTGTCAATTGTTTTACTTGATCCCGCGGGATTGATTCGGAAAGGTAATGAAAGTGCAATGCGGACAAACTTAACGCAAGTGACTTCGGCAGTCGTGGTTTGTGTTGCTGCTCGTCGCGAAGTTGATTCGAGTAATTGTAATAGTGTATCGGCATTGTCAATCAAAAACCCCAATGGGCCAACAAATGCAGTGTATGATATTCATGATGATCCGGCCTTACGAAATTCAGAAGATGGATATGTTCAAATTGCGGCACAGCTAAATAATTGCACAATGTTAGCAAAAGTAATGAATAATTTAGGTCTCTGGAATTATTTAGGGAATAACTACAAGTCAGGTGAAATTTATGTGGGTCCCGATTGTATGATTAATAAATAATACTTGAGATTTTGTGATTTATCTTCCAATGTTATGTCCTAACAAACTTAAGTTAGTTAGGTATAATTCGGATATGTTAGACAACAGTGAGTTTAATACCCCGATGATGCAGCAGTATAACTTGATTAAGCAAGCATATCCGGATGCAATTTTATTTTTTCGCTTAGGTGATTTTTATGAAATGTTTTTAGAAGATGCCAAAATTGGTGCCAAGGTATTAGGTATTACATTAACATCTCGCGACAAAGGGAAAGACGGTAAAATTCCCATGGCCGGAGTACCTTATCACGCCGCGGAAAACTACATTTTAAAACTAGTTAATAATGGGTATAAAGTTGCGATTTGTGAACAGGTGACTGAGCCGCAAAAAGGTAAGGAATTAGTGGAGCGGGAAGTGATTCGGGTGATTACCCCGAGTACGATTTTATCGGAAAGTAGTGATAGTAATATTACTAATGATTATTTATTAGTATTTTCGCAAAGGAAAAGGTCATTCGGGTTTGCTCTGGTGTCGGTAAAAAGTGGTGAAGTCTTAGTTGGTTGGCTAACCTATCCCCAAGAAATAAATGATCCCACATTGATTGTGCCAATCATTCGAGAAACCATCGCTCGTTATCAACCTGCTGAAGTTTTACTACCACCAGTTATTTATGACAGCCCGAATATTGTCCGGGAGATATTTAATCAAGGTGTTAGTCCTTTCCGTTTTCAAGCATTGATTGAAAATTTTAGTGATGCAAAAGATTTGATTTTATCCCAATATCAACTTTCCACTTTAGAATCGATTGGATTAGATTCGAAGCATGAGAGTGCGATCGCCCTGGCGAACGCCATCGCTTATTTAAAAGAAACCCAAAAAAATGAAATCGAGTTTTTAAAAATACCCCGCATTATCACCCCAGATGGTTATTTATCATTAACTGGCCAAACTATTCGCAATTTAGAATTATTTGGTAACCTTCGACAATCGCACGAAGATTATAGTTTATATGCAGTTTTGAATAATACAAGTACCGCCATGGGCAATCGATTACTTAAAAACTGGCTACTTTCGCCGTTAGCTGTCAAAGAGATGATTAATGATCGATATGATGTAGTTTCTTATTTTATCCAGCAGCCTGAAATTAGCGATCGAATTCGAGAATATCTTGAAGTTATTTCCGATCTGGAGCGGATGGCGAGTCGGTTGGCCATCAAGATCGGTAATGGCCGGGATTTAATTGCAGTAAAAAATGGACTATTTGCCGCCAATAATTTTCGGCAGTTATTAAATGAAAATCCTCCGCAACTTCTTAATAATGTAATGGAAACAATTAATTGGGATCAGGTTGAAGCATTAATTTCTTTAATTGATCAAGCCATTGAAGATAATCCACCCATAACAATTACTGAAGGAGCCGTAATCAAATCAGCTTATGATCAAAAGCTAGATGAATTACGTGAAATCGCTAAGGGTGGTAAAGCTTATTTAGCCGAGTTAGAACAACAGGAGCAACAAAGAACCGGGATTAGTTCCCTTAAAATCGGATTCAATACCGTGTTTGGTTATTATATTGAAGTATCCAAAG
This sequence comes from uncultured Candidatus Saccharibacteria bacterium, assembly GCA_964653325.1. Classification (GTDB taxonomy): domain Bacteria; phylum Patescibacteriota; class 4484-211; order 4484-211; genus CAZZFC01. The sequence continues at coordinate 6,135 of CAZZFC010000031.1, forward strand.
CCAATAGTGATAAAGTCCCTAGTGATTACATTCGCCGGCAAACGTTAACAAATGGTGAACGTTATATTATTCCTGAGTTGAAAGAACATGAAGGGAAAGTATTATCCGCGCAAAGCGAGGCGAATGATTTGGAGTATGAATTATTTAAAGAAGTATCCGCCAAAGTGATGACAAGTATTCGACTGATTCAACAAGTCGCCGAGTTAATCGCTCAGGTAGATGTTTTATTAGGATTTGCACAAAATGCGACTGCCAGTAATTATCACCGACCTGAGATTACCGATGATCGTTGCCTTTTGATTACGAATGGTCGACATCCAGTAGTTGAACAAGTGCTTACGTCATCTTTTGTTCCCAACAATACGAATTTAACCGATGATACTCGTATGATGATTATTACCGGCGCGAATATGGCCGGTAAAAGCACCTACATTCGACAAGTGGCGCTGCTTATTATCATGGCGCAAGTTGGATCGTTTGTACCGGCAGATAAAATGGCCTTTACGCTTTTTAACGAAATTCACACACGAATTGGTGCAATGGATAGTTTAGTAAGTGGTTTATCAACCTTTATGGTGGAAATGGTAGAAACCGCCGCGATCTTAAATAACGTGACTGATAACAGTTTAGTAATTCTGGATGAGATTGGACGGGGTACCAGTACCTATGATGGTCTAGCAATCGCCTGGGCAATCTCGGAGCATTTATTGCAAAACACCAAAGCAAAAGTATTTTTTGCTACCCATTATCATGAACTTACTGATTTAACTTCAAATTACCATGAGGCGGTAAACTATCACTTGGCAATTGCGAAAGAGGAGAATGAAGTAATATTTCTATATCAGATTAAACCCGGTAAAGCGGATCAGAGTTTTGGGATCGAGGTTGCGAAACGTGCCGGTCTACCCAAATCCGTGGTCAGTCGGGCGAATAATATTTTGATCGATTTGAATCGACAATCTCAGGCGATCTCTCCAATATCAGCGAAGCAAATGGATTTATTTACAAATTAGTAAGGAATGAATAAGTTAAGATACATATGCGACATTGAAGGATGACGCATACGGGGATTAGA
>CAZZFC010000032.1:0-7192 GCA_964653325.1 uncultured Candidatus Saccharibacteria bacterium
TTGTCCATACCTTTAATGATATCAAATATGAGGTTGTAGAGGAAGATGGTACCCCGTAATTGAAGCGGTTGGAAGTGAGATACGTACACTACGAGTATAAGGCAAACTTAAATTTACTTAAATAATCGCAGAAGTGTGGGCTTATTAATAAGCGCAAAGAGGTTTGTAACAGGACTTCAGCGGTTGAAAACATGCTGTTTTATATCTGTAAGAGTTTGGGTTACTCGCTTCACTTAGGCATGCGCTGTATTCCGTCATTTTTGCATTATACTCACTCATACAGGCAGTATATTGTCCGAGTTTAGTTTGACATTCTGCAGCTTGTTCCTGCTTTCGTGTTTCTAGGTAATTTGAGGGAGACACCGTATTAATTTTGTTTGGCTCTTGAATATAAACATTTTGGTTGGTTTGATCAGAAGGTTTATTTGAAAGTAAGTCTTCGGGCGTTAGTCCCTTTTTGGCTAAACATATTCTGTAGGCCGAGTTAACCAACCAAACCATGTCGTTTGTACTCAATTTTTTGTCCTTGTTATCTTCGTAAACACTTTTCGTTGCGCTAACGCACTCAGATTTTAGTGTTTTAATATCCGGTTGTTTTATTGTTTCTAGTACTTGAGGTTTAGTGATTTGGGCACCGAGGGCAGTGGAAGAGGGAACTGAAGGTGAGATAAGAGATGGTCCATGTTTATACTCATAAAATCCTAAGTAACCAAGCAAAAGAACGCCTGCGAAAATGGCAATATTTTTGGGTTCGCTAAAGATTGTTTTTATAGTCATCAGTCCGATAATATAACAATATTTGACCACTATCAAATTTAGCAGTGATCGAACCACCCCCACCCCACCAAAAAAATAAAGCAGTTTATTGAAGGTTATCTCCTATCCAATGCGCAATATTTTTCAAAACATATATCACTACGGGATAGTAGGTAAACTTTGATATCATATTTAAGCATGAGTAATCTGCTTACTATAAAACAAAGAAAGTTTATACAGGCAATACCATCTTCAAAATCTCTATCGGAGGCCGCAGTTAGAGCGGGGTATTCATATAAATCGGCAAGATATATCGCTTCGGAGAACTTAACAAAACCCTACATAAGAAGGGCTATGACTGCTGTTTTGGATAAAGCAGGTTTGACTGATGAGAAGATTGCGGGATCTTTGTTAAAAATCATAGATGCTGGGGTAATGCAAGAAGCGACCGCGTTGGATTCCTTAAGGGGAATTGACATTGTCTTACGGCTACAGGGTAAATGATAGGTGGGTCGGATTTGGGGTATTTAGACTTACCGACCTTGAGCGAAGTAAATTGCCTGATCCCCTTGGTTTAGGTTTTCGACCCAAGCGAGGGCAAATCGATTTCCGATCACGATCGGGGTACTCGAATTCCACGATGGGCCGGTGCCGTTAGAGACTCTTTCTACTTCACTTAACGAGTTCCCTGATCGGTCAAATGTTTGAAAAGCGACCTCACCGTTCAGGGGATATTCTGAAGTGACCCAACGACCATCTGTCCAAGTGACTCCATAGCGGTTATTTCCCCAAACCAGTTTGGCATTTGAGGCTGATATATTACCAAGATCAGTTTCTTGTTGGAGAATGTCTCCACTTGGTGAAAGGGACATAAATAGAGCAGTGTTTCCTTTACCAACAAGAAGGCCATAACCTTTGCCGTTCCAGTCAATAGAAAGTGGTACGTTCCCACCAGTGAAGGTAATTTGTTTAATTTCACCGATTAAGTCTCCTTTTTTATTTAATCTTGCTAAAGATACCTCAGGACAGGAAGTTCCACAGGTATACCATTCCGTCCAAGTGAGGGCATACTCCTTACCTGACGTAGCGATCAGAGGTCTAACTGTAGCCATTAAAGCAACTGGGGTCTCCTTAATTACTGAGCCATCTCTTGAGATCCGAGCGAAATACGCCCCTTCATTTCGGCTATCTCTCCAGACTAATCCGTACTCATCCGCTCTCTGGTTCCATACGGCGGAAGGATGGTCTCCAACCGAGCTAGCGGGGTTTATCCTTGTTGGGGGAATTGATAGCGTACCTTCGTCCGATATTTGGGCAAAGTATATCCCAGAACCAAATCCGGAAGGATTATCAAACCAAAAGATACCAAAGCTTTCCCCATTCCAGGAGATCACCGGATCGCGAGAGCTTCCTGTGTCGTTTGTGACTTTTAGGTTTTCTCCAATCTTATTTCCTTTATTATCAAGAAGAGCAAAGTACATTTCATAGTTTCCAGTTCTGTTATCGTCCCAAACAATCCCAACCTTTCCTCCCCCGTGAGCGACTTCTGGACGTGGCTCCACGACCGAAGGCTCTTCGCTGACCAACTTATTTTGCCAGCTAAATATGGGGTTCGATGTAACTGTTTTTGCGCTTGTGCGATTTGGAAGAAAAAGACACGTTGCCAGAAGAAAGGCGAGTAAGAAAGAGGATAAGACAAACGACCGTCCATTAATATTCATCTTCATAATTTAATATACTTCTCTACCAGGACACTATCACCACTAAAGGATAAAATCAACAGTCAAGTGAGAGTTGTTCTTAATGTCTTTACACCTTTCCTCCTTTAGCCCTTACTGCCTGAACCAGCTCGTTGTATAAACTGCTGCATTCTGGATGGGCGGAAAGGATAGAATTAATCTGGTTATAGTAGCCAGACCTTTGGTTTTTGTAACCGGTTACCTGTGCGCTAATTTGATTTATTGTATTTTGATTGGTGTTTTCACACTGACTAACAAGGCTGTTGTGACTTTCTAATCCAACTTTTAGTACAGAATAATCAGGATTATCTTTGCACGCGATTTTTTTTGCATAATAACTTTGGATTGAACTTTCGTTGGCGTCAATAACGTTGTTGATGTTGACTATTTGGGTAACGAGTGGTCCCAAAGGCTCGTAGGTTTCTTTTTGGCAAGTTGGAGCTACGGGTGGGGGCGGTGTGGTTGGAGCCGGAATTGGATCCGGAGTTTGGGCGATTGGCGCAGGAGCTGTAATACCAACGTTGGTTTGCGGGCTTGCAACAATTGGTTGCGTTTGATCGTTGCTTGCTGGTATGGCAGGATTCACCGTTTCACTTACCTCCGTACCGTTTTCCTGTGGGGAGCTTTGATCTTTCTTTTCGTCCTGTACTTCGAGTAATCTTTCGGCTGTAGCTATCCCTTCATATAGGGAGTCTTTTAGTGTTTTAGGTGACCATTTAGTTAATGCTAGCGTGAATTTTTCTATTGACGCCTTGTAATTCCCTGTTTCTAAGAGCAAATTACCCTCATCTTTTAGTTTTGAGGCGGAGTAATAGTCATGGCCTCTGTAAGCGCCGTATGCGCTTGTAGTTAATAGGAAAAAGATTGCGACCGTTGCAAGGAAGATTTTGGTATTTCTTCCCATCCAATTTGGAATTTTAATGTGTATTTTCATCCTTTTTTTAAATTACATATTTCGTGCCGTTTGATGCCGTTAGTTGGTATAATACTCCTGATAAGCCGATAACACAAATTGATTAACATTGAAAGTGATAAACCTAAACTAGATTAAAAAAATATATGAACATGAAGTATGAAAAGGTCGAAATTAATATTGATGATAGTCGGAAATTTCAGGATATTGCGTTACTCGTAGATAGAGAAGATTTTCTCGAGGATTTAAGTACCTTTAGGAAGATCTACGACTCAAAACCCCATACAGCGATTGATGGTTATTTCCCACCTCCTGAAATTTATGAAATAAGGACAAAGTATAAGTATCCGATAAGCTTTATCTTTGCTATATGGCGAGTTGCAACGGAAAACAGAATATCTGATCGGGATGTGAAAGATCTATATGGCGAGGAAATTGCCCCATATCAAACGAGGAGTATCGAAAAGAAAATTCCAATTTACATAAACGATGAAGAGATATTCATCAGAGTAACACCTGGGGTTCCCTTAGGTAAACAAAAGAAAGTTATCCTTGAGTCTTTGAGAAAGTACCTTGATCGATGGAATAAATCCCACCCTCTTTTTTTAGATACAAAACCGGAGATGAGACGAGATAGAGAGTGGTATTGGGAAAAAAGAATGGGAAAATCCTACGGTAAGATAGCTCGTGAGTATGAAGACAAGTACAACTTACAAGATCAAAGAGACGTTATTATTAAAGCTATAAAGCACTATGAAAAAGCACTTAATATGGAAATTTAGGGAAACGTAACTCTCAACTCCGAAAATCTTCAAAAATATTCTATTACGATAGCAGCACTTTCCCAAAGCTATCGTATGACACCAAAAATTTCATCTCCCATAAAACTGAATAACGACGTTAGACGAGCTTTTGAGCCTCGTTATGGCCGAAGTATGAGCAATTCCGAGGTTGAAGAAATTGTAACTAACCTTGCTGTTTTTGCAGATGCGGTTCTCGGAGAAAGCGGAATCATAATCCAGGAAAAAGGAGGTGGAGAAGATGAAAGATGAAGATAAAAGCCCGATGGAGAAATGCCCTCGTTTTAGTCGGTGTAGTGTACCAATTTGTCCTTTAGACAAAGACAAAGATAAACGTGTTTACCTACAGGGAGAGCCGGTGTGTACTTTATCCAAATCCATCCGCATAAAGCTTGGAAAAGATTTGCCTTGGAAAGGTCTTAAACCAAGAGAAGAGGCGGGGATAAAAAACTGGTCAAAAATGTCGTCCGATAAGAGATCGAAGTTAACAAAAAATTTGGTTCCTGGGGCAAAGTTTGTCGATTTACCCAGGGTCTAGAAAGGGATGTTAAGAGAGTCGATTAAGTAATCATCCAATTATGAATAGCAATTATGACAAAACATACAGAAGTAAGGATTTAATGCTTAGTGCTGCGCTTTTAGCAACAGGGCTACCGCTTAAAGATACGGAAAATGAGGGAAGTCATGTTGTTTTTCTCTTCGATGATTTTTCCAGAGCTGAGAACATCGAGCAGGAGTGGTGGTCTGGGTCGCTTACAGTCAATGCGATCAAATATTCTGAATCAATTAAGAGGCTAAAAAGTTTAGTTCATGCAAAACTTTGCCTTAGTTAGCGGCGTTTAAAAATCAAATGGAAAATGTAGAAATCACAAAGGCCAAAAAGTTAAAGAACGGAACAGTCAAATTTGACGTCTCTTTTGGAACTTCTAATTTTGGTCCCATCGTAATAAAAGGATTTCGGGTTAGTCGCAGTCGGTACGATAAGCCGTGGGTTCAGGAACCATCTTATCAAATCTATGGGAAATATTATCGTTGTGTATATTTTGAAGATCGTAAGGTGTGGGATGGTGTTAACGAGTTACTAGTAGCTGAATATAGTAACTATGTTACTGGTGAAGAGGAGGTAAGTGAAGAAGTCGATCCAAAAGAGGTTCCGCTATAGACACGCTCTTAATAGAGAATATGTAACTATATAGGTATTAGATATCTATTAAGGGGAGTAACTATTGGGGTTGCTCCGTATTGATTATTTAGAGCGAAAAAAGTATGATTAAGCTGCTGACAACAACAACTCGCTTTTTATAATGGCCGATTCGGAAAATAACCAAGCGATTGGTTGTCAGCGCCGGATCGGCCTTTATAGTTTTTAAAAAATGAAATATTTAATTTACTGCAGAAAATCTCAAGATCGCGAAGACCGTCAAATACTTTCAATTGAATCTCAAATTAGAGAGGGACAACTGCTGGCTAAGCGCCTTGATCTTAATGTTACAGACATTCTTGTAGAAGAAAAATCGGCGAAAAGGCCAGGAAGAGAAATTTTCGAGAAGATGATGAATACTTTGGAAAACGGCAATGCCGATGGGATTATTTGTTGGAAGTTGGATAGGCTAGCTAGGAACGCAAAAGATGGGGGTTGGGTTATTCAAGATATTGACGATGGTTTTGTCAAGGAAATCGTTACCCCAGGAAGAACCTTTAAAAATAACGGTGATGATAAGTTTTGGATGCAACTTGAGTTTGGGATGGCGAAAAAGTTTGTTGATGATTTAAGCGATAATACAAAGCGTGGTATGGAGCAACTTCTAACAAGAGGATTTTGGCCAGGACAGTGCCCACTCGGATATCTCAATATTGATGACAACGGCAAAATATCCGGAAGAGGTTACGATAAAACCAAGCAGCGACTTTTGGATGACCTTAATCGCACTCTGAAAAGAATCGAACCGGATCCCGTTATTTCTACGGCGGTAAAATTACTTTTTGGGGAGGCTTCAAAAGGAAAATCCTTAAAGGAGTTAAGTGAATTTGCTGCTAGCTTAGGGTTTAATTCAAGGCAAGGTAATGCACTTGGATTAGGCACAGTTTACGATCTGCTTAAGAACCCTTTTTACTACGGAAAAATGATCTTTGATGGCAAAGAATATGAAGGAGCATACGAGGCGCTAATCACAAAACAACTATTCGATCGGATTCAGATTGCTCTGAAGGATCGATCTAAGCCAATACAAACAAGGTGGCAAAATCCTTTCAATCGCCTGATAAAATGCGCTTCTTGCGGTTGCGCGATAACTTCAACTACGAAAGTAAAATACTATCCCCGCACGCGAAATACCGTTAGTTATACCTATTACCACTGCACGAAAAGAAAAGGACACTGCGAACAACCTTGGATAACTAGCGACGAACTGGAGAAGCAAATCGAGGAAAAGATAAAAGCAGTTCAAATAGACGACGAGATCCTTGAAATATGTTTGAATCTAGTCAAACTGAAGCATAAAGAAGAACTTGATTCTGAAGTAAAGATGAGACAGAAGTGGCAGATCGATCTAAACTATGTCGAGAAGAGGCTTAAGCGGTTACTAGATATGAGGATTGATGATGAATTGACCGAGGATGAATACAAGATCCAAAAAGCGATTTTGGTGGAGGAAAAAGCTAATCTTGGGGAGAAACTTTCAGATAGCAGTCAAACGACGGACAGTTGGTTGGAACGTGTTGAGAATTTCTTTAGAAGTGCTAATCTCGCCCTTTTCGTCTTTGAGCACGGAAATTTTGAGGAAAAAAGAAATCTAGTAAAAAGTCTCGGTTGGAACCTGTTTTTGGACAACGGAAAGCTTATATGGAACTACAAGAAACCCTTTGATTGCTTGATAAAACCGATACAAGATTCGGAACTGGTAGAGGAAAAAGAAGCCTTGGCTGAAATATGGTACCCCCACGGGGAATCGAACCCCGGTTTACGGCATGAGAAGCCGCCGTCC
>CAZZFC010000033.1:0-7181 GCA_964653325.1 uncultured Candidatus Saccharibacteria bacterium
ATGGTCTTTGTACTACTTTGTAATGTTTCGATATATTTAACTACATCCCTATAGTTAATCACTTCCTGAATATCACGCTGATATGCTTTCACTCCATCTCCTTCACCTTGCAATACCTTACGTACATCCTCGATACTTAGTGGGTTACCCTCTAGGGCAGTACTATAATGAACGGCTTTGACCACCCGATCTTCTCGGAATTGTTTTTCCCAATATGGAACTAATGGTGCATTTTCGATAATTTCACGTGCCGCCTCAATTGATGAAATTCCTTTTAAAATGTAATTTGATATTTGGTAGTTTGGTTTAAACATGTTCGAACATTTTTGATTTTAATTCATTGATTGAAAGTTGCAATTTCTCTGTTAATAATTGCATCGTTAATCTTGGTTTTTGGGTTTTTTTTTATCCCAATAGGTAATGCCATGTTGGTAATATTCTAACAATAATCGTGTCGTTCGATTAATATCAAAATCCGTTGACATCCTACGGCTTTGTTCGCCCATTTTTGATACCAAGGCTTTATTCTTGGATAGAAGTAGTACTTTTTCAATAAAATCACTTTTTGAATCGATGGAAAATCCATTTACTTCATTACTTATCATATCAACATAAGCCTGATCATTCGCTAAAAGTACCGGTAAACCACTGGCAATCGCTTCAGTAACAACCATTCCTTGGGTTTCCGTCGTACTTAATAAAGTAAAGATATCGGCTGATTTGTATACTTTATAGATGTCACTAGGTACACAATAGCCAGTAAAAATTACATTCTTACTTAAGTCCAAGTTTTGCGTTAATTGTTCTAAATCTTTTTTGGGTGGACCATCTCCAACAATTAAAAGCTTTATTTTAGAACCACGCACCCCCGGAATCTCACCAAAATACTGAATTAGTGTATCAATCGCTTTTTCTTTTCCAAATCTACCCACAAACAATAATTTAAAATCATCAATATCACAATATCCCCTCTCAACAAAAAAATTCGTTTGAACCGGAAGATCAAAGCGGGCAATGTTAATTCCACTCGGGATAATTCGAACTTCTTTTTTGATTCCAACCATACTCATCCAATCTCGGATTTTTACACTTGGGGCAATTAAATAATCCATCCAATTACACCACATTACCATCAATTTTGTTACCATTTGTGGAGTTAAAATTTTACCGCCAAAAATGTAGTGGGTATAATCGGGCAGAAATGTATGAAACGTATGAAAATGTGGAATATTTCGTAATTTGGCAACTTCTAAAGCAACAAATCCTAACGACCCCGGAGAATTAGAGTGAATCACATCATATTTGTGTTTTATTAAATAAGTTAATATTTTTCGATCAACTGGAAATGAAAACCGGAGTTCAGGCTGAAATGCGATTGGAACCGAACTAAAGCGCTTAACATAGTCTGGATCTGTATATTCTCCAGGAGTTTCCGGGGCATATAAGTTAAAGTTAATTCCAAGGCTATCCAATTCCCGCGCAATATTCTCACAACTAATCGAAACCCCGTCAATTTTGGGTCGATATGCATCGGTAAATATGGCAACTTTAAAGTTTTTCATCTTATATCGTCCAAGATTTCATTTGATGGCATATTTTTTCGTATATAGAAAGTACTTTTAAGATATTGGTATAGTGCTTTAATTGGTTGCTTTTGGAACCGTCGTGGTGAAACATTTACCTTCATTTGAGGGTTAAAAACAATTTTCCCATATTTTGTTAATCGCTTTGCCAATTCAACATCCGCACTGATCTGAAACCGTAAATCAACTCCAGTAGTTTGTTTATATGCTTCAACCTTAAACGCCATGTTATTACCGGTAAACTGCATAAACCCATTGATTATAAAATTTAGATAGATCGCACCCTTAAACATCAACACCACAATTAAATTTACCAATAACGGAATACCGTAAAAACCGACTGGTCCAACCTGCCCAACTACCGATGGATTATTACCAAAGGTTTCAATAATTGTTTTAACCCAATTAAAACTCACTTCAGAATCAGCATCAGTCATGGCTAAAAGCGGATAATTATGATTTAGCGCATAGTCGTAACCAGCCTTCATCGCATGAGGAATTCCCTTTTGGGATTCACTAATTACAATTGTGCCTGCTTGCTTAGCAATTTCTGCACTTTTATCGGTTGAAGCATTATCCACGACTAAAATGTCATATTCAGATTGATCCATTGACTGATGGCACAAAGCATTCAAAGCGCGGGGTAAGAATTTTTCTTCGTTATAGGCACATACCATTACCAAAATCTTTTTCATTTCTTCATTATACGAAACTTTCGGGTAACTCGATATGAAAGGTATTTTCCAAACATTAAACGACTTTGGGAATCGATAGCGGGTAACGTACCAAATGTCATCACGACTAAAGGTGCTAATAAATACTGTAAATACCCAAATAATTTTCGAGCTTTACTCCAATCCGATGGCATTGGTGGATATAACTTGAGGTTTAAAATCGCCGCTGGAATCATTCCAATGGTTGCAAACGACAGTATAATCCCAGAGTAAAGCACCAAATTACTCCCTAACACAGTTTGAGAAAACTGCCGATTAACGAGTACTGCAATGCTTGCCCCAAATCCGGTAATAAAAGCCAAGGTTGCCCAAGCAATATCTGACCTGAATACAAATAAAAATCTTTCAAATCTCGAAATTAAAGGAATATTGGCTTTCGTAAAAATATTCCGATAAATATATGGACGATGTTCCACCCCGTACGCCCAACGTTGTAATTGTTTATATTGGTTAACAAATGTTTTAGGAAGGTTTCGATCTAATACCGTATCAGCATAAATAGGTATCCAATGGGGAATGACCTGATACTTACCATCGGTGGCGAAGTACGCTTTCCAATATAAATGCGCATCGTCATTCACATGATCCACCGTCCAAAATCCAAGATTAACTAATGTCCGCAGGTTGAGCGAGTGACTGCTAAAGTTTACATATTTCCAGTTTTCCACTAACTCGCCCAGTTGACTGAGTGCAACCGAAGAGGAAATTAATCGCATCGGGGCTGGTGCTTGCCAATAGTTGTTGGAATAAATAAAGATCCCGGTAAACGATTTTTCAGCCGGATCCGGGGTAGCTAAATATTGATAAGTTAAAGCGGAAACTAACTTTGGGTGGATAATAAAATCCGCATCTAGGGTTGTTAGTATTGTTTGGTCAACATTAATTTCTTTTTCTAGTAGCGGGATTAATGATTTCAATGACCAGGTTCGGTTAGCACCCGGACCAATAACTTCTCCAACTAAATTATCAGGGTGTTTGGTTACAAAGACATTTGCAAAAATTGATCGATATTTCTCAGCGACTGCTTCTTTTTCACTAATTAAATCTGGATCATCCCGTGCTTCAAGTGCAAGTACGACTCGAATCTTGCTTAAGGGATATTCTGTCTTCGCAATTCCGGCAAATGAACTTTCAATAATATCGCCTGATTCCTTCCAGGACGGAATAATAAATAGATGTTCTAAAGTTTCCCATTTTTCAGGAAAATCCTGATTGAGTTTTGCTTGCCAATCGGTTTGAATAGCTTTTTGTACTCGTCGATATCCAACAAAACCTAATATTGCGGTTTTGATTGCTCGGTAAAACCAATATACATCCACAAAAATAATCAATGCGGCCATAAACGAAGGTAGTCGTAATGTTAACCAAACTGGAGAAGTAATCACAATCCACGAAATAAACCCCGGTAATATTTCTAAAATCCGCTCTAGTAAGCTTCTTTTGGGTATATACGTATCCACTTGGTCTGTGTCAGTTATCTTGCTCATCAGCTTTTTGTTTGACATTTCGGGCAATAAAATGTCCCTCTCTGGCCTATTTTAATATACTCAATCAATGTTTTCTTATGAATTAAGCAGGGTTTGCCTTTCTGTCCATAAACTTTAAAGTGATCTTGATAAGACCCTTTTTCACCGTGAATATGCCGATACCACATGTCTGATGCTCCACCTTTTTCAAGTGATTCATCCATAACAGAGATCAAAGCCTTTCGTAAACGTTTGGCCTGGAATAGCGTCAACAAATTCGATTTAGTCGCGGGATGGGTTTTGGCTAACCACAAAGCATCATTCGCATATATATTACCTATCCCACCAATTTGTTTTTGATCTAGCAGTAATTGTTTAATTTTTTGGTTAGACTTACGAATTAATTGATAGAATTTTTTATCATCCAAGTGATACGGTTCTGGGCCAATTTGTTTCGTCAGCTGATCAATTCTTTCATGATTCAAACATAATTCTATAAACGCAAACTTTCGTGAATCGGCTAATCGAAGTTCCATCCCTTGACTTAGGGATAAAATTACATGCGTATAATCATCCTTTGGAAATTTTTTTGAACGAATTAAGATCCGTCCGTTTAACTTTAGATGAATAATTACATAGTGATTATTGGTAAGTTGAAAAATGATATATTTCCCAATCCGGTCAATTCTTTGAATTTCAAGATTTCTAATATTTTGTTTAACAAATGATAGTGATGGCTTTACCATTTTGGGTGTATCTGAGGTGATAGTTTTTATGGTTAAACCAATAATCTCATTACTTAACTGACGTTTAATTGTTTCGACTTCGGGTAATTCCGGCATTTTATATCGATAATTCTTTGGTATCCCGCCAATTCTCACCAACCTCAACTTTAACTTTGATTGGAACTGATAATGTCACAATTGTTTCCATAATTTGTTTGATCGTTTTTGCAAAATCAGCAACTTCACTTTCGACTACTTCAAATACTAATTCATCATGAACCTGCAGTAGCAATCGTGGGTTCCGGTTGCCAGAACTGCAGAATTCTTTATCCATACTTATCATTGCCATCTTCAGGATGTCGGCTTGGGTACCTTGCAAAGGGTGATTTATTGCTGCCCGTTCCGCTGCCGAGCGGACATGGAAGTTACCTGCCAGCAGTTCGGGAATATAACGCCTACGACCGAATAAAGTTTCAACATACCCTAAACTTCGTGCTTTCTCCAATAATTCTTTTTGCCATTTTTGCACATTTGAATAACTGGCAAAAAAATTATCAATATACTTTTTTGCCTCAAAGACTGGAATTCCAATTGACTTACTCAATCCATGCGCAGACATTCCATACATTAATGCAAAATTGATCGTTTTGGCAATTTTGCGTTCTTTTGAAGTTACTTCAACCGCATATTTGTTAAAGATTCGCGCCCCAGTGGCGGTATGAATATCTTGGTTATGAACAAACGAATTGATCAGGTTTTCATCTTGACAATAATGCGCCATAATTCGAAGCTCAATCTGGCTATAATCTGCAATCACTAGTTTATTCCCGGGTGAAGCAACAAATGCTTGCCGTAAACCATATTCATCATCAATTGGAATATTTTGCATATTGGGATTAATTGAACTTAACCGACCCGACGCTGTGTTGGTTTGCAAATAAGTAGTATGAATACGCTGATCGGTTTTAGATAATTCTAAAAGTGGTTCTAGATAGGTGGATTTAACTTTAAAATCAATTCGATAATTAAGTAGTTTTTCCACCATAGGATGAGCATCTTTCAGATGCTGCAGGACTGACTCATCCGTACTGCGCTGGGTTTTAGTTTTCTTGACAACCGGTAACCCCAGTTGATCAAACAAAACTTCTTCTAGTTGTTTGGGCGAATTGAGGTTAAATTCATGACCAACTAAATTATAAATATCCTTTTCTAAATCTTGTAATCTTTGCTCAAATTCTTTCCTTAATTTTTCCAAAATCTCACGATTTACTAAAATTCCCTGAATCGACATATTCGATAATATTTTTTGAAGTGGAAACTCAACCTCATAAATTAATTTTTTTAATTTTTCGTTACCCTCTTTATCAATTTCTCGCCTTATGACATGTTGAAGAGCAAACAACAACTCCTGCTTTTGAGTTATCGATAAAAGATCAAATGAGTTAACCTTCACTCTAAGATAATAATCGCATAGCTCTTCCCAACCCAAATGATCTAACGTTTTGCCGGTAAGAACATTTACCGCGATTGGAATATTAAATTCTGATTGATCATTAATTTCACCCCAAGGAATATTTAGAGTTCCCAAAATATCTTTAATATTTGTAATTTCGGGGGTGATTACATTAATTTCTTCAATCAATTTACTTTCTCCCGAGCTAATTGCAAGCTTGTCAATCCGACCGATTAACGATTTAAACCCGTAACCTAAAAATGTACTTTTCGCTTTTTCCGGGTCAAAATTGGTAATTTTGGCATGTGGTAAATCAATCGCAACGGTAATGTCGGTAATAATTCGACCTAAATCTCGACTTAAAAATGCATTTGCCTTGTCATCTGAAAGTAATTTGGCATGACGAGGTTTAAGATCAGCTAAGTGTTCATAGATTGCATCGATTGTTTGATACTGATTCACAAGCGTAATCGCCGTTTTTTCACCAATCCCTCTTACTCCCGGAATATTATCCGAAGAATCACCGGCCAATCCTTTATATTCAATCAGTTGCTGGGGACTCAATCCACCATATCGCACCCTGACCTCATTCTCGGTATATAAAACCGTATCTGAAAAACTTTTCCTTAGAGTAAAAACACTGATTTTTTCATCCACTAACTGTAAATCGTCTAGATCACCAGTCACGATTGTTACCTCAACTTCGCTTTCTTTAGCGGTAATTTGCTTGGCTAAGCTACCGATTAAATCATCCGCTTCATAACCTTCTTGAGAATATTGGGGAATATTTAAACTTTCAACGACATTTCGGGCTGGTTCAAATTGGGCTTTTAAATTTACATCCGTTTCAGGACGTTGCCCTTTATATTCGGTATATGCTTCGTGACGAAAAGTGGGTTTAGGGGTATCCCATATCACCATCGCATACTCGGGTTTTAAATCATCTAATACCTTAAGTAACATGGTGGTAAAACCATAAACTGCGCCTATCGGATTTCCGCTTTCGGTTGTGAGTGGAGGTAACGCATGAAACGCACGGTGAATTAAACTATTCGCATCAATTAATACTAATTTTGGCATAATTACGCCGCCTGGTATTTGGTCACAATTTCGTTAAATCGGTCTTGTTCGATGGTTTCTTCCTTTAGTAATATATTCACGACTTCATCCAAAAGCTGTCGGTTTTCACTTAAAATTTTCTGTGACTGTGTATAACAAGT
>CAZZFC010000034.1:0-7153 GCA_964653325.1 uncultured Candidatus Saccharibacteria bacterium
TCTTTGATTAATGGAATTTTTTTCTCAGCGTATTTTGGATTAGTTAACAAGCGTAATACTTCCACCATCGTATTCCCCTCTTCAACCATTGCCGTAAGCATTACATTTCGTACGGCGCGCTCTAATTGTGGTCCAACCATTCCAGTGTGATTTGGATCATATAATTTATATAAAAGTCCAATAAAACCATTTACTACCATATGCTTCTGCTCTTCTGTTTTCGCGTCTAAAATATTTAGTCCCATCGGCCGTTCACTATCACTGGGGTTAAAATAAATCACATCTTCCGCTCTCTCTTTAGGAACCATTTCTAAAATATCTTCCACCGCTTCACCATGGGGATCTAAAAATGCTAGTCCATTTCCATTCATAATATCTTGATAGACCATATGCTTTAAGAATTCGGATTTACCAGAACCGGTTTGTCCAATAATATACATATGCCGCCTTCGATCATCTTGGGTGATTTTTACTTCAACTAATGAATTGCGATATTCACTTTTGCCTAGGTATAGACCCTCGGTTGGCATATTCGTTGGGGGTGGACTTTTTCTTACTCGCATCCATTTAATTCGTGGGGTTTTAATTTCCTTATTGGGAAAATGATATAAAGTTCCTAACTCTAATGTATTAAAAACATGATAATTTCCCCATTGCGGAAACGATCGAGTAATAAACTCAATAATCTGTTTTTTTCCTGGTTTTTTATTTGACTTTTCAAATCGAGATAAATGAGGTAGTGAGAATTGATCAAATCCACCAATAATATTATTTAAAATCGTTTCCCCACTAAAGTTATCTGGACTTTGCACCATTACTCGAATCACCGTTCTAAACCCTGGCTTGGTAATCTCTTTTGAAATTGCCTCTATTACAGATGAATCAATTTGCGGTTTATGCTCATGCTCATTTTTAGGTGGTGACTGCACCATTTGCACATATCGCGACCCTGCTTTTCGCCAACTATCATCCGCCGGTTGTAATAAAAACTGAATAATCGCCCGCTCACCCGTAGCAAGCTTACTTACGGTTGAGGTTATACTACTTAATGGATCAGTTTCAAAATCTTCAATAACCCGAATTGGATAAAAAATTTTACCCTTCATCGTTATCTCACGCATTTGAATATTACCATTTTCCCCTAAAAACCCACTTCCATTAACCGGTTCAATCTCCGCTTCGGGGTAAGCCCCATGGATCTGACGTTCTACAAAATCTCGCCACTTTTTAGGTACAACTACCCAAAATCTAACCTCTTTTTCATCGGCGACAATCTCAAAAGAAAATGCATTATCCGGGTTTCTAAAAAGAATTTCTGTAAATGGCAACAACCCAACCATTGTTTCAAAGAACTTGCCGGGTTTTTGACCCAAACCGATCATGCTTGCATACATTTGCTCGGCTGCAATCGGTTCGATTTCATTATCTTGTGGAAGAGATATTTCTAAAATTATCTTTTCAAGTTGCGGATCTTTTACGTTTTCCCGATCAATAAAATGCTCCCATGCGTTATACCAAAATTGGTTACTACCCACTTTGAATTTATTGTAATCAGTCACGACTTCGGTAATTGGAGGTTTAACTTTAGTTGAGGATGACTGGGACTGAGGTGTAGAGACATTATGCGGTTGGACTTTAACAACCGGTTGTGGAATACCTGTTTTTTGAGCGGTCATCGGTTGATTTGTTGTCCTTTGAACAACTTGAGCTGAATTAGGTCGCACAACTTGATTTGGGTTAGTTTGTGAAGTCGGCGATTTTGGAAGAATCTGGTTCGGATTTCGTATCGTTTGCATTAAACTGGGATTTGATACAAATGCCTTATTCACTTGCATCGTTGGTAATTTTTGGCTTGAAACTTGATTATTTGGATTTTGTGAATTTTGTGGTTTTAAACCAACCGGTGTTAATGAAGAATTCTGATTTACCGGATTTTGAGTTTTAGTATTTACAAAAGTTTGAGGTGGATTAACAGGATCTGGTGTCGTACGATTATTCACAAGCGAAGCAAGTCGCTGTCTGGATTGTTGTAAATTAATCGGTTGTGGTGGTGTATTTGCAAATTGGGGCATAGGTTTTTAATTTTCTTGTTGATTTAACATCTATTATAGTATTAAAAAATCAACAACGTGCGTGTATTACCCAAAGCAATTTATTTGCAAAAGGTAATTAATTCCGCCTCATTGTCATTATACCTACTACCATGATAAAATCAACCAGAAATGAAAATTATTCCAGTCTTTTTTACCGATGTAATCGAAGAAATGAAAAAGGTCACCTGGCCGACAAAAGATGAAGCGATAAAGATGACAATTACTGTTATAATTGCTACCGTAATTGTTGGAATATATGTTGGGGGACTCGATTACGCCCTTACCAAAGCAATCGAACAGTTAATTAAATAATATGGATAATATCGAAGAAACACAAACTAAAAAACCACTATTAAACGCCGCTTGGTATGTGATTCACACTTATAGCGGACACGAACAAAAAGTGAAAATTAACTTAGAAAAAAGGTTAAAATTCTTCAAATTACAAGAACAGGTTGAGGAAATCTTTATTCCTACCGAACAAAAGATTGAAGTTAAAGAAGGTAAACGCCGGGAAGTTACTAAGCATTTATACCCAGGTTACGTATTTATTAAAACAGTTTTAAATGATGAAATCTTTAGCGTGGTCAAGGGTACACCTGGCGTTACCGCATTTGTAGGTACTGCCACTAAAGCTGTACCTCTTTCAGATAAACAAGTTGAAGCAATTCGCACATATTCGGAGCAGGATACCGCCCATTTTGAAACCCAATTTAACATTGGCGAAGGTATTAAAATTACAGATGGGCCATTTGCAGACTTCGTTGGTACCGTTGACGAAATTGATCAGGAACGTGGTAAAATTAAAGTCCTAGTTTCAATCTTTGGTCGTGAAACACCAGTTGAACTAGATTTCTTGCAGGTTGGAAAATTGTAAATATGGCTAAAAAAATAAAAGTAGTACTAAAATTAAATCTTCCCGCTGGTGCAGCAACCCCAGCTCCTCCAGTTGGTCCAGCCTTAGGTCAGCATGGAGTTCCTTTGATGGAATTTGTGAATCAATATAACAAAGCTACTATTGATAAAAAAGGCCAAATTATTCCGGTGGAAGTAACTGTATACGACGACAACAGTTTTACTTTTGTCACCAAAACCCCACCCGCTAGTTCCCTTTTAATCAAAGCTTCTGGTGCAACTAAGGGTAGTGGCGCAGTTCCAAGTGTTAAAGTCGGTAGCGTTACTAATGAACAAGTTATCAAAATTGCACAGGAAAAAATGGCAGATTTAAATGCCAAAGATATTGACGCGGCGGTGAAAATTATCTCAGGTACCGCTCGTAGTATGGGTATCGACGTAAAAAATTAATTGCTTGCAGATTTAGTAAATTACGCTATAATACCCATTGATAGTCCGAAGACCGTTGGTTATTAATAATATCTAAGTTAGATCCCAGCGCAGGAGTAAATATGGCAAGTATCAAAAACATACAACAAGTTAATCATTTATCTACTGAAATCGATAAAACATACGGTTTAGTTTTTCTCAATTATCAGGGTTTAAAACATGGTGATATCGAAGATTTACGTAATGAAGTCGAGAAAATAGGATGTAAAGTTCATATTTCAAAAAATTCTTTATTGGCAATTGCTTTGCGTCAAACCAAACACCAAGCGGTCATTGATTTAGTAAAAAAATACATTGAACCAACTGCAACTCTTTATCTTGGCAACGAATATATTCCAGCTCTAAAGTCACTTAAAACTTTTATTAAAAGTCATGAACTTCCTGTTGTAAAAGGTGGTATTTTAGAAAATCGCGTTCTTTCTGGTGAAGATATACTCCGGATCGCAGAGTTACCAACCACAGATATACTATATGCTCAATTACTTGGTCAACTAAATGTACCGGTATCAAGTTTGGCCAGAGTTTTACAAGCTAATATCCACAATTTAGTTTATGCATTATCTGCAATTAGTAAATCCAAAGGGGGTGAGTAGTAATGGCAAAGATCGATGATTTAATTAAGGAAATTGAAACCTTAACCGTTTTAGAAGTTTCTGACCTAGTTAAGGCTTTAGAAGAAAAGTTTGGTGTATCTGCTGCCGCACCAGTTGCCGTCGCTGCCGTAGCATCTAATGCCCAAGCTACTTCACAAGAAGAAGAAAAAAGTGCTTATACGGTTGTAATTACCAGTGCGGGAGATCAAAAAATAAACCTCATTAAAGTTATTCGCGAAATCAAACCTGACTTAGGTTTGAAAGAAGCAAAAGATATGACTGAAGCAGTTCCGGCGAACTTAGCAGAAAACGTTAAGACTGAAGAAGCAAATGAGATGAAGAAAAAACTCGAAGCAGTTGGCGCTAAAGTTGAATTAAAATAATCTAAACACTTAGATTTATTTCGTAAAGCCTCCATTTCTGGAGGCTTTTTGCGTTTTATGGATATAGTTTATCTCACTGCTCTTTGATACCATATTTACACTTAAGAGATATTCTGATATATTCTGATTGAGCGAAAATGTTTGAAAACTATCCAGAAATATTAACCATTACTGAAGCTGCTGATATGCTTAGAGTCTCTAAACTGACACTAAAACGTTGGGAGAAAAAAGGCAAGATTACATCAATTAGAATTAACTCACGTGGCGATCGACGTTATACGAAACAACAAATTTTATCGCTGCTTGGGGATAGTTCTGATTTAACCAAAACAATTATTCCCCCATTCAAATATCAAGATTGGTAATCAATCTTGCGGTGTACTACTGATATAATAAATCTTAATGATCAATTGGGCATTTGGTTTACATTTTTATCAACCGGCAACTCAAGATGAAGCAATCATTGAACAAATTTTAGAATCCTGTTATTTACCCCTGTTAGATATCTTAATCCAAGAGCCTCGGCTCCGAATGAGTGTAAATATATCTGGTTCATTAACCTTAAAACTTTCACATATGAAACGCACCGATTTTTTTACAAAAATTCAACAATTAATTGACACAAACCAGATTGAATTAATAAACTCCCCTCTTTATCATCCGATTTTACCCCTTAACACAAGTAATATCTGGATACGTCAACTTGAATACAATGCCAATATTCTTCATCATTATTATCATTCGTATCCAATTTCGCTAGTATTTCCTCCTGAACTTGCAACTTCTGATACCGTTTTACAGGGTTTAAATGATAATTACCAAGCCGTATTAGTTGACGAAAGCAGTGTTAATCCATCCTTTAATTTATCTGAATTCCCGAATCACTTCATTTACCGTTATCGTGGACTGAAATTAATTGCAACTTCTCGTCTTCTTACTGAAGTTATCCGCTCTTACCCAACAATTATTAACTATCCCTCTTTTTCAAAGTGGCTAAATGAAAAGAGTGCTAATAATTCATTTGTCAGTAGTATTAACGATGCCGAAATATTTGGGCATCATTATATGGAAAGATTAGATTTAATGAGATCAATTGGCAATGACCCGGCAGTTACACTTTGGCAATATTCAGAAATATTAAAAAATCCACCAGAAGAATACTTTGAAGTAAACACAACGATTCCTACAAGTTGGAATACATATAAATCGGATCTTGATAACAATCAAAGTTTTCCTCTCTGGAATCGCACCGATAATCAATTGCAACAGGAATATTTAAATTTATTAAACTTTACCTATGAAGCATTACGAGAAGTGCCCAAACCGAAAGATGACGCCCACCTGATATATAGCTCAGCGGAAAAGCATTTTGATCGCGGAACTTCGTCTTGCAACTTATATTGGTTGTCCAATTGGCCATGGTGGAATCCGCAAATAGTTGAAGATGGCGCCCGCGAATTAATCAAATCAATTCGTTCTTTACCTATAAAATATGAACTTAAGCGTGAAGGCGAAAAACTTTATGTTGATTTTATTAACCACCTATGGAATTATCAATGGTCGGAAAAACCCCAGGAGAACTACCAAAAGTTCAATCAATTTCATCAGGATTTTATTAAACTGCTGCCAACTTTAAGCTAATGAGCCAAAAACTAAGAATCGCCCAAATCACCAATTGTTGGGAATCCGTACCACCTCAAAATAAAGGTGGACTTGAACAAATGGTATTTTACTTATGTGAAGGACTTTCCAAACTTGGGCATGAAGTCACATTATTCGGTACAGCGGATTCGAATATTTCAGGTAAAGTTGTTCCTATTTGGCCAAAGGCTGTTAGTCATGATCCATATGGCCGATATTTAAATACCACCAACTACACGATGTGGTCAGTATCTGAGGCATTTCATCATGCATCTGAATTCGACATCATCCATAATCACACCAGTTGGGTATCTGGACATTTTTTAGGATTAATCAATAAACCCGTGGTTACTACCTTGCATCACCCGGTTGGTAATCCAAACGATTTTTTATCTCAATTTCCACCCGAATATAAATCTTACTTTGATCGAATTGAACACCAACACTTTAGTGAAGGATATGTTGTTTCCGTAAGTAATAATCAAGGGAAATATGTTTCCGATTTATATCGAGTAATCCATAACGGCATTCCTCAATCAGAGTGGTTGGATAATACATCAAACTCAGGTTCTTATCTGGCATATCTGGGATATATTTCCGGGAATAAAGGGGTGGCCGAAGCAATTCAAGCCGTAATGCCAACAACTGAAAAACTCAAAATTGCCGGTGCGGTGATGGAACATGATCTTGATAGTGTTCGGTACTTTAAAGAACAAGTTGAACCATTTATTGATGCCGATAAAATTGAATACCTTGGACCAATTAATCAAGCGGATAAAAAAGAATTTTTAAAAAATGCTAAAGCTGTATTAATGCCGATTCAATGGGAGGAACCTTTTGGACTGGTGGCAATTGAAGCGCTGGCCTGCGGTACACCGGTAATTGCTAATAATCGCGGTGCATTACCCGAAATTATTGAAAATGGAATCAATGGTTTTTTAGTTAATTCGGTTGAAGAAATGACAACTAAAATCGCTGAAGTTGATAAAATTGATCGTCGTAACTGTCGAAAACGATTTGAAGAAAATTTCACCGCCGAAAGGATGGTCGCAAATTACGAAAAACTCTATTCCGATATTATTCGAGATTATTCCTTACG
>CAZZFC010000035.1:0-6970 GCA_964653325.1 uncultured Candidatus Saccharibacteria bacterium
TGAGTACTTCGTTTCGAAAGGAGGTATGTCGCATATGTCCTTGACTTATACATAACCTTGAAAATACTTACTTGTTATGTCATAATTAACCAATCAAGATAATATTTAAGATTATATTTTTGAAATCTACCAATCTATTTGACAGGTATGGTATAAATATACAGTATATTCATTGTGCATGACTAAAGATAAGATTAATCGTATCAATTTAGGTACCGCTTCCCCGACATCACCGCTTACGATACCAAATTTAACTGAAGTTCAATTCTTATCATATAATTGGTTTTTACATGAAGGTATTCAAGAAGCCATCACGGAAATTGTTCCCATAACTGATCATACCGGGGAGAATTACGAGTTAGATATTCAAAATGTTATCATCGGTAAACCTGAACTTACTTGGCACGAAGCTCTTGAAAAAGGTCGTTCTTACCATGCAAAAGTCGTTGGTACAGGTAGACTTAAAAACCTTGAAACGGGTGAAATTCAAGTACAAGAGGTCTATCTTGGCGAAATTCCGTTTATGACCCCCCGTGGGTCATTTATTATCAATGGAACGGAACGGGTAATCGTTCACCAACTTACTCGCGCGGCTGGTGTATATTTTGAATCCCAGTTTAGTAATCGATTACAAAGAAATTTGTATTTAGCAGCAATCCGACCCGAACGCGGTGCCTGGATCGAAATTGAAACTAATCGTGATCATACTTTAACTGCTCGTATCAATCGAGGCCGTCGGATTAATGCAACAACTTTACTTAAGGCTTTCGGATTAAAACACAAAGATATTACTAGTTCTTTTACGGAAGTTGATAACCACCCCGATTATTCATATATAGAATCTACCCTAGCGAAAGATATTACCAATAATCAAGAGGAAGCCTATTTAGAGATATATGGCACCATGCGCCCAGGTGATCCAAGGATTCTTGAAAACGCCGAAGATTATTTTAATTCAATGTTTAGAAATCCCCGCCGTTTTTCATTATCTGAGGTAGGTCGATATAAAGTAAATAAGCGTTTTGGCTTAAATTTCCCAATGAACCAAGACTACTTTTTACTTCAACCTGATGATTTAATCGCAACTGTTAGAAAGTTAATCGAACTGAATAATACGCAAAAAGAAGCAGATAATATCGATCACTTGGGTAATCGTCGAATTCGTAGTGCTGGCGAATTAACCCAAAATGCATTTCGAATCGGGCTTCTACGTTTAGAAAGAAATATTCGTGATCGCTTATCGATCGCTGCAGGAAGCATAAAACTTACTCCGAATGTGCTTGTAAACGCTCGTCCAATTGTAGCGGCACTAAATGAATTCTTTGGATCAAGTCAGTTGTCACATTATATGGATCAAACCAATCCGCTCTCTGAGTTAGAACATCTGCGACGAATTTCGGCACTCGGACCAGGAGGACTAGTACGAGAACGGGCTGGAGTTGCAGTTCGCGACGTACAACCAAGTCATTATGGTCGAATTGATACAATAATGACCCCAGAAGGACCAAATATTGGTTTGAATTTACAATTAGCGGCTTATTCCCGTATCAATAAGTTTGGATTTTTAGAAGCACCTTTCCGTAAAGTAATTCATGGAGAAAATGTCTCACGGATTGCAGATGAAATAACATACTTAGGGGCGGAAGATGAGGAAAACTTTCGAATTAGTGAAGCAACTATTCCAACAAATGAAAAAGGTGAGATCACAACTGATCGGGCTGCCGTGCGTTATCGAAGTGACTTTATTACAGCTTATACAAAAGACATTGATTTTGTTGATGCCCACCCGTCCTTAATGACGGGAGTATCATCCGGATTAATCCCGTTTATCTCATCTGATGCTGGAGCGAAATCACAGGTTGCCTCAAATATGTCTAAACAAGCCGTTCCGTTAATTAAATCTGAAGCACCACATGTAGGAACTGGAATGGAACGGAATGTAATTTCCGATGCAGGTCGATCAATTATTTCTCGTAATGATGGCGAAATTGAATACGTGGATAGTGAGCGTATTGAAGTTCGGACCAAAGATCGCGATCTTGATGTTTATTATTTATCAAAGTTCGAAAAAACAAACGATAATTCATGCTATAACCACACACCTTGTGTAAAAAAAGGTCAAAAAATTAAAAAGGGTGATTCGCTGGTGGATGGACCTTCTTCCCAAAATGGCGAACTTGCCTTAGGTCGGGATCTTTTAGTTGCTTATATGCCTTGGCGCGGTTACAACTTTGAAGATTCGGTCGCAATTTCCGAACGTTTGACAAAAGAAGATGTGTTAACTAGTATTCACATTAAAGAATATTACGCCCAAGTCATGGACACAAAGCTTGGCCCTGAGGAAATCACTCGTGATATTCCAAATGTATCAGATGAGATTTTGGCAAATCTTGATGAAGATGGCATTGTTGTAATTGGTGCGGAAGTAAAACCTGGCGATATTTTGGTTGGGAAAATTGCTCCAAAAGGAGAACAAGAATTAACCGCCGAAGAAAGATTACTTCGAGCAATTTTTGGTGAAAAAGCACGTGAGATTCGCGATACTTCCCTTCGTGTTCCTCATGGTGATTCAGGAACTGTAATTGGTATCTCAATTCTGGATAAAGAAAAGAATGATGAATTAGGACCTGGGGTAATTAAACTGATTAAAGTTAAAGTCGCCCAAAAAAGGAAAATTGCCGTTGGCGATAAAATTGCTGGTCGTCACGCATCAAAAGGAATTATTGCCAAAATTATCCCCGTTGAAGATCTTCCCTATATGGATGATGGAACTCCGGTTGATTTAGTTTTAGATCCTGGATCCGTACTCGCCCGAATGATTATTGGACAATTACTTGAAGCACATTTAACCTGGGCAGGGGTTAAGTTAAATGAGTATTATGCGATCCCCGCCTTCGATAAAATGGATCCCTTAGTTTATGAACAAAAACTAAAAGACGCAGGAATTGCCTCGGATGGGAAAGTTACTCTTTATGACGGATTAACTGGAAAACCTTTTGATAATAAAATTTTAGTTGGATATATTCACATCATGAAACTCCATCACTTAGTCGAAGATAAGGTTCATGCTCGTTCAACCGGACCTTATAGTTTAGTTACTCAACAACCACTTGGAGGAAAAGCACAGATGGGTGGGCAGAGAATTGGAGAAATGGAAGTTTGGGCATTAGAATCATATGGTGCAGCCCATATCTTACAAGAAATGATTACAATTAAAAGTGATGATGTAGTTGGACGTGCAAAAGCATTTGAAGCTATTATCAAGGGATTACCAATCCCCGAAGCACAGCTACCTGAAGCATTTAAATTACTAATCAAAGAATTAAATTCTTTAGGTATGGCCATAGATACGTTAACTTATGATGAAAATAAGCAGTTACATAGTGAAGATGCGGCTCGAATCATTGAAGAAGTTTCCCAAGTCGAAACAAAAGCCTTGTCAAATACGTTACAATCAAGCAGTAATGTTGAAGAGGAAACAAATAATTTTGCTCAAATTGTCGAGGATCAAACTAATGAGGAGAAAATTTTATGATTGATTTAAATAAATTTAAATTTGATGCTTTAAAAATCTCACTTGCATCACCTGATGAAATTCGTTCGTGGTCATATGGAGAGGTAACTAAACCCGAAACCATAAATTATCGTTCATTAAAACCTGAAAAGGGCGGTTTGTTCGATGAACGAATATTTGGGCCGACGAAAGATCTTGAATGTTATTGTGGTAAATACAAGCGGATTCGATATAAAGGAGTGGTCTGTGATAAATGCGGGGTTGAAGTTACATACTCAAGAGTACGTCGTGAACGTATGGGTCATTTGGAATTAGCGGCACCTGTAGTTCATACTTGGTATTTTAAGCGTACTCCAAACAAATTACCTGCAATTCTAAATATCGGATTACGAGATCTTGAGTCAGTAATTTATTTTGCACAATATTTAATTACCTCTATCGACGAGGATAAGCGTAAAGAAGTTTTAGCTAAACTCGATTCTGATTTAGATAATAAAAAATTAGAATTGGAAACTGAGACTAACGGTCGAATAAATAAACTACGTGAAGAAACAAATCAAGCAATCAATAAAATTAAAGAGAATAAACAACAGACGGAAGCGGATGAATTAAAAACAGATAGTTTAGAAAAAGATAATCGACGTGAAACATTATTCCTAAGAGAGGAATTAATTAAAAATCAAACCCAAATTGAAGACTCATTTAAACAAGTTCAAGATCGATTATCAGATTTGCATAACTTTTCAGTAATTTCTGAAGCAGAAATGGCGGAATATGAATTCTGGGGTGCGAGTGGATTTTTTAACGCCGGAATGGGTGCGGAAATTATTTTAGAAGCGCTTAATCAAATAGATATTGATCGTGAAATTAAAGATCTCTATGACGTAATCAAAGGAAAGTCCAAGACCCGTAGGCAAAAAGCCATCAAAAGACTTAAGATCTTACTAGGACTTAAATCATCAAATATTAATCCATCCTCAATGATTATGCGCGTTTTACCAGTCATTCCGCCTGATTTACGACCGATAGTACAACTTCCTGGCGGACGTTTTGCAACTTCAGATTTAAATGATCTGTACCGACGAGTCATTAACCGGAATAATCGATTAAATGAATTAATCCAACTTGGTGCACCTCAAATTATTCTCCAAAACGAAAAACGAATGCTTCAGGAATCGATTGATCAATTAATTGAAGGTACTCGTAAAGTAACTCGCGGACGTAAAGAATTACAAAGTTTATCAGATATGCTTAAAGGTAAACAAGGTCGTTTCCGTCAAAATCTACTTGGTAAACGGGTTGATTATTCGGGACGAAGTGTAATTGTAGTTGGACCGACATTACACATAGACCAAGTTGGGATTCCAAAAGAAGTTGCACTCGAATTATTTAAACCATTTATTCTAAGGGATCTAATTATTGAAGGATTTGCGCCAAATCTAAAGAGTGCAAAACACGTACTAGAAGCTCGAGGAGATGAGGTTTGGGATATTTTGGAACGTGTTACTAAAAATCATCCAGTTCTAATGAATCGTGCACCAACACTTCACCGACAAAATATACAAGCATTTTATCCAGTATTAATTGAAGGTAAAGCTATTACTTTCCATCCTGCGGTAGTAGGTAGTTTTGCCGGTGACTTTGATGGCGATCAAATGGCGATTCATGTTCCTCTTTCCGAAGAAGCAGTCAAAGAGGCAAAGGATAAATTACTGGCACCTCATAATATTCTTAAATTAGCCCATGGTAAACCAATCTTTGACTTAAAACATGATTTATCGCTTGGACTTTATTACATGACTTTAATGGATCAAATTGAAAGCGAACCAAAATATCTATTCTTATCCCAAGAACAGGCTTTATCGGCAATGAATAATGACGCGATTACTTGCCATACTCCATTAAAAATTATGATCAAAAACGAATTGATTACAACCTCAGCAGGACGTTTGCTATTCAATTCGTTATTACCCGAACAACTTAGATATGTAAATCAAACAATCAATCGTGATATCATGCGCAATTTAATTGCAACTTGTTTTGACATATATGGTGAAGATGAAACTATCAAAATGATTGATCGATTTAAAGATTATGGTAAGGAATATGCAACAATTGCTGGTGCTTCCTACTCAAAATTTGACTTTGCAATTCCACCTGAACGAGATGAAATTATAAATTCAGCTTATTTAGAGATTGATAAAATTGAACAGAATTATCAACTTGGATTAATGACCGAAAATGAACGACATTCCAAAATTGTTTCAATTTGGGAAAATGCGACCAATCGAGTTGGGGAAGTTGTAATTAAAAATATCGACAAGAAAAGTATTATTGGAATGTTTTTGGATTCCAAAGCATTTAAAGTCAATCCAGAAACAATTCGTCAAGTCCAGGGAATGCGCGGATTAATGGTTGACTCTAAAGGATTAATCAAAGAAACACCAATCAAAACTTCATTTTTAGAAGGACAAACGGCATTTGAAGGTTTCTTAAATATGGTTGGAGGCCGTAAAAGCTTAATCGACGTCGCTTTACTTACTGCTCAAGCTGGGTATTTAACTCGACGACTAGTTGATGTAACTCATGAAGTTATTACTCGCGAAGAAGATTGTAATACAGATAAAGGAATTATTATTGAAGATCAGCATGAAATTGAAGACTGGTTACTTAAAGATAGGATTGAAGGTCGGACTGCTTGGAAAACAATAAAAGACACGGAAGGAAATGTAATTGTAAAAAGTGGTGAATTGATCTCAATTGAACAAGCACAAAATATTATTAAAGCAGGAATTACCCAAGTTCCGGTAAGAAGTACCCTCACTTGTGAAAGTAAACATGGTGTATGTAGTAAATGTTATGGTAAGGATCTTGCAACTCGACGATTGATTGAAATCGGTGAAGCGGTTGGTGTTATTGCTGCTCAAAGCATTGGTGAACCAGGTACCCAATTAACTTTACATAGTAAACATCGCGCTGGTGTAGCTCGTAAAGAAATCACACAAGGATTACCTCGAGTTGAACAATTATTCGAGGCTCGATCCCCTAAACTAACCGGAATAATGTCTGAAATTAATGGTCAAATTACTGATCTTGAGGAAAAAGACACTGAAACTCTAATCACAATTACCCCAACAGATAGCAATGACCCACTGGATATTAGGAAATATTCAATTCCTTCAACCATAAAAGTACTCAAAAAACTTAATGAACTAGTTAAAGTCGGTGATCAAATAACCGAAGGTTATCTCAATCTCAATGAATTACTAGAATTTAAAGGTATTGTTGCAGTACAAACATATCTCCTTAAAGAAATTCAATCAGTATATAAAAGCCAGGGAGTAAATATCAATGATAAGCATATCGAATTAATTATCCGAAAAATGACTGATAAAGTCAAAATCAAAGAATCTGGAGATTCCCATCTTCTCCCGGGAGATTATATAACCATTTTTG
>CAZZFC010000036.1:0-6875 GCA_964653325.1 uncultured Candidatus Saccharibacteria bacterium
GAATTCGTGGCCCACAAAATCCGCTATATCCTTGGGATACTCGTTATCCAATTAATTATATTGGGGTAATGTTGGCCACCCTTGCTAAAGCTTTGGTTGCAAAAGATTTATATCCTGATACAACTTTATATAAAATCGCCGCCTCCGAAGTTCGTTATAATTCAGCCGAATATGTAGAAATTATTGCTCGGATTCAGGCAAGCTATCAAATCCAAACACTTTTATTAAATGATCATCATTTAATTCCTATCTGGTTAACCTCATTTTTAATTTTTAATCTTGATTTATACGGCGGCGAGTATGTAACCGCTAGTCATGCAATTAGTAAAAAAATTGCGACCAAAGATTTAAATTATCAAGGTAGTCAATATATTCCAGAAACCACTAAATTATTTATCAACAAGATCGAACAAATCTTTAAGGAAGTTGAAGTAAAAGGATCCTATCGTATTAAATTTTCGACAAAAGATAATTCCAACATCAATCAAGAATATCTTGCGCAAATCGAAAACGGGATTCCCCTCTATGTGGAATATCTTAAAAAAGGAATCGCAACTGATTACAATCTAAATTTAATTAAGAGTTCCAAGCTACCAATTGTCGTTGATTGTGAAGGGGGTAGTATGGCGGAAACAATTAAATCAATTAATGAAAAACTAGGGATTGAAAATAAATTCACAATAA
Source organism: uncultured Candidatus Saccharibacteria bacterium (assembly GCA_964653325.1). Classification (GTDB taxonomy): domain Bacteria; phylum Patescibacteriota; class 4484-211; order 4484-211; genus CAZZFC01. The sequence goes on from CAZZFC010000036.1 coordinate 685, forward strand.
TTCACAGCGAAAAAGATCCCTTCTTCCATGGGATTGGCAAATTCATTACCACAACGCAATCAGTAAACGATTACGGCTGCGATGCAACAATCATGTATTTTAATGATGATCAAGTAACCTTACCGGTCATTGAAACAATGGATTATTCCAGATTGCTTAAAGAATATCCGATTAAAACCAAAATATTAATTGCCGATCCAGATGGTGATCGTTTAGTTACCACTGAAATTGAGCCGATAGAAAATATTGAAAAACTCAAACAACTTGGGATTGCGTATTATCCACTAGATGACACTCGTATTTTAGCGGTATATACACCTAATCAGTCTTTTCTTATGACCTTTGATTTTCAGACTGAAGGTTTAAAAAAAGCTGGTCTCTGGGATAAATATGATTGGTTTATGATTAAAACTACTGCTTCGGCAATGACGTGGGATGAATGGGCAAAAGCAAATAATATTCCAGTTTTTAATACTCCGGTAGGTTTTAAAGAAATTTCAACCGCAATGCAAAAGGTCGAGAATTTAATGGAAACAAATCCGGATCAAATTGAAACATCGGATGTATTTGGGAATATGATCAACTTTGGGAAAACCCCAAGGCTTTTATTCGCGGGTGAAGAGAGTGGTGGCGAGATTTTTGGCCCATCCGAATTAATTCAAAGTAAAAGTGGGATTAAAGCAATATCGATGCGTGAAAAAAGCGCGGGCGAGGCAATTTTAATTACCAGTGCTTTAGCATCATTTGTTTCTGAACAAAATCTTTATCTATCAGATTATCTACTCACAATCTTTGAGAAAAATCATATTCAAGCGCAATATGATGTACGGGTAGACATTAAGTATTACAACGAAAACGAATCGGATATTGCCAAATTATTATCAGAAAAAGAAAAGGGGATTACATTACGGACACAAAATGATTTATATTTCCGCAGTATCGCATTAATGATCAGGAACAATTCATTAACTCTCAACCAAGCTCGCGATATTTTAACTGAAGGGCTGCCTCAGCTCGAGTTCACCGATTTAACCGCCATATATTTTGTTGGAGATGGCACTTATTTACGCTTTTCGAATAAATTTGTAGAGGTTCGTCCGTCCGGAACTGATGCCATCAATAAAGCCTATGCCTCGGCCAACACCCATGCAGAATGTGTATTATATGCACAAACCCTTGGCGCTTATAGTGGACAGCGCAATCCCCTTCACATAAAACTAATCTCCAATGATTTTTATTCGCAGGTACCTTCGCTTAGTTTAAAATTATTAAGTGAATATCAGATGAAAGATTTACCCATAAACAAATATATTCCACGGAATCGAATCAATTAACTTCCCGCAAACCACTCTTTACTTGACTGTAAATAATTTTCAATCGCATCTTTAAAATCTTGTTTCACCGCACTAATCACGGTACTTAACTTATTGTCTAAATCAGAAATTGTTCGTTTTAAAAATATTCCAATACCTTGATCATGCGGTTTCTCTTCAAGTTGGGTCAGAAATGAAACTTTATGCTCATTCGGTAATTCATTCAATATATAATGGATAACTTCAATATGAATAGTTTTATAAACGGTATCTAAAAGTTGCTGACGCTCAATCTCATCGATCAACGCTTGATCAAGTAGTTTTTCAACATCCGAGATATCTACTAGATGATGGTAAAAATGTTTTTGCCTATCCATCAATTTCCATTCTAAACAATTATCCTTAAATCGCTAGTACCAGTATTAGTTTAATAAAATTGGTCCTAACGGAATCGAATTATCCAGATCATCAACGAAAAATAAAATTACTTCTCCTTTTTTATACCCGGTATTAATATGTAAGCTTTCCATCACCTCCGGACTACCACCAAATTGTTTGCCAGTCCAAACAGCAGGCCCAGCATCGGCCACCACCCCAACCACCATATCACCCGTTTTCGGATTAACCGCAATCATTTTGCGGTATTTATACCAATCCTTAAGTTGATACCAATTGGTATTCCATCCTGGAATTTTAAAGGTTTGTACCGCAAAATAATATTTTTCTTTCTCTACTAATTCTGATGTTAAATTATTAGATGAGTTTGCAAAATATCCCCAGGCTCCAGTTTTTGGGGCAATCCCTTCCCGTTTGTTATCTTCATGCCCATTAATCGAATCTCCTGGATATCGGTATAGATGTTGTTCATATCCGATGTAACCATAATCAGCATTTAGTGTTTTAAAATCAAGACTCGACACAGCATTAATTCCTGTAGCATCTTTAATAATCTGACTTATCCGTTGTGACTGCGAACCGGATAAAGTTTGGACTTTATTCGGTAATGATCGATTTATCAAGTCGATAAATGCATTTTTTGTTTGGATTTTTAACTGAGGTTGATTACTTTCAGTGTTATACCCATCTAAAATTGAATGATCAATTTGTTGCGCGTTAGTTACTGGACTTGGGAGTAAACCGAAAACTGGTTGACCTAAAAGCAATGCTCCGGAAAGTAATCCCGCACTTAACATCTGCATTGGGGTGGTACCTAGTTCCGGAATTATAAATTGTTTTTTAAAAGGTAATTGTTTAAAGACCGGTTCGTGTACCGTAAGTAATTTAGTTACCGCCTGTTTATGCCGTTTAGCAAATTGTTCTTTAAGCTGATGAGTAGTTTTTTTTGATTGAATCATATTGTTAACTCAAATTAGATAAAGCTTGATTTATTCTTTCAATCACTGCTTCTTTCCCAATCACTTTCAGCATATCAAATAATGGTGGCGTTGCGTGAGAACCAGAAACAATTAAACGAATCGTCATGAAAGCCTCTTTGGGTTTAAGATTAAACTGAGTTTGAATCTGATGCATTTTACTGTCGATATCAGTGATTTCCCAATTAGATAAGGAATTCAACTCCGTAATCACAGTTGATAAATATGACCGCAAAACGTCTTTATCCGCAATAAATTCTATAATTTGTTCAATTGATATGGGTGTAATTGGTAAGAGAAAATATTCCGTAAATAATTTAAATTCATCAAACCGACGCAGTCGCTCCCGGATTAAAGTTGTAACGACTTTAAACTTCTCTAAATTATCAGATACAACCATAAAATAATCCGGCTCATATTTTTGAAGATAACTTAAAATCGTCTTTTCTAAATCCTCCTGAGATAAAGCTCGAATATAATGTCCATTAAAATAATCCAACCTTTTAAAATCAATCGCCGCGGGTGAGGCATGGACATGATCTAAACTAAACCCGGCAATCATTTCGGAAAGTGACATAATCTCAGTTTTGTCATCCAAACTCCACCCCATTAAAACAATCCAATTTAATATCGCTTGCGGTAAATAACCCAACCTATCCATCTCTTTAATGTGAATCGCATAACCCGAGTCTTTAAAGGATTCAAAATCACGTTTGCTCATTTTCCCTTTTCCCGAAGGTTTTAAAAATAATGACAAATGTAACCATTGCGGTTGTTCAAACCCCAAAGCTTGCAGTAAAAGAACGTGCTTAGGTAGTGAAGGTAACCATTCTAAACCTCGAATTACATGACTAATTTTCATCACGCCATCATCAACCATAGCGGCCAGGTGATATACCGGGAGTCCATCCGATTTGACAATAATAAAATCATCAAGGGTGGTATTCTCGAACTCAATCTCACCTCGTGCAATATCAGTAACTTTCGTGATACCCGTTAAAGGTGTTTTGAAACGAATTACATGTGGTTCACCATTTTTAATTTTTTGTTCGACAAGATCTTTTGGTAAATCCCGGCACAATCGATCATAACGAGGTGGAAAATGATTTAATTCTTGTTCTTGACGTAATTTTTCCAACCGATCCTTACTACAAAAGCAATAATAGGCATGATTCTCTTCAATTAGTTTCTGAGAGTATTTATGGTAAATTTCCAATCGCTGTGTTTGAATATATGGTGCATACGGACCGCCTTTTTCCGGATCCTCATCTGCTTCGATTCCCAACCACTTCATACTACTCATCAAATCCCTCACGGAATCGGCAACATACCGCTCACGATCTGTATCTTCAATTCTTAATATATATTTACCTTTCTGTTGATGGGCAAAAAGGTAGTTGTATAGCGCGGTTCGGGCACTACCAATTGTGGCATAACCTGTTGGTGAGGGGGCAAACCTAACCCTAATTTCTTTTTCCATAAGCTAAATTTTAACACGAATCAATTACGCTAAAAATAATAATTAGATGATTCAGAATGTTGTAACGTATTCGTAATAATATTATTTGTAATTTAATTGGGATTGGTAAAGTGATCTTGTAGTAATTTTATTTGCGAATGGTATAAGTTATACTTATTGCATATGACACTAACCCAAACCGCCAAAACATTTCGGCTTGTCGTTAAAACTGTCGGAATAACCATTGTTGGACTTTTCATATTCCGAGCAAGTATATTAATTTACCAATTACTGTTTCCAGCAACACCCCCAACACCCCCATCCGCTGCATTTGATGCTAAATACGGTCAAATTCCAACATTAATCATGCAAGTAACATCGGTCCAATACACAACTCCCTACACAATCCGACAAGATTTATTAGAATATCAATTACCCACAAAACCTGAGGTTGCTAATGTTTATCCGATCCTAAAAGCTCCATATGGTTTTTTGAGTGAAGACCGGGCAAATGACATTGCCAATGTCTTTGGGTTTACCGGCGAACCTATTAAACTAAATGCCTCAGATAGTCGTTGGACCGGACCAAATAAGTTTCTAACCATAAACACTCAAACCTTAAATTTTAGTTATCAATATAAGTATTCTCTCGATTCATCCGTATTCAAACCCGGCATTTTTACTTCTGAAGCACAAGTAATTAAATTTGCCAGTAACCTTAATGCACAATACAATATTACTGGAAGTTTTGCGGATGACCTTTCGGGAGGTCAAACCCAAATCAGTAGATTAAAATACTTAAACCAAAAACTTCAACCGGTTTTAACTATCGCTGAAGCATCTGCCATCCGGGTTGATTTTTTACGTAATCCAGTTTCAATCGGCAAAAACACATATCCATTTGTATACCCTAGATATACCGGAGCTACAACTTACACCCTGATCGGATCAACCAGTAATGGTAACCTGCAAGCGGTTGAAGTATATTATCGCTTATGGCGTTATCGATCAGATATGGCAGGAGTATATCCGATGGTAAGTAGCCAAGTTGCCTGGGAAAACATTCAAGCAAATCCGGAAAAATTTACGGTCTACGTGGGAAATCTAGAACTAGGTCCGATGGATCGTAATACCTCAACTCCAATTGTTAATGAAGTAGTTGTGAAACAAGTATACTTCGCTTATTATGATACCGATGATGAGCAAGAATATATTCAACCCGTTTGGGTATTTATTGGTAAAGCCAACCTAGCTTCTAGTGGTCAATTAGATTGGGTTGGATATGTTCCCGCAATTGATCCTAAATATGTGAAAACTAGTAATTAGAACTTTATAATTTTATGTTTTTTAAACGGAATACGTTATTCACCTAAATAAACATTATTCCCCAAATACCGATTATATTCGCTAAATGAAATTCCTTCTGCTTTTTGCTTTAACCCTTTTCTCCTTGCATGCTCAGCAATATTTAAATAGGTGGAGGTTAGATCAGCATAATAAACCGCGAATGCCTCTCGGCTCGTTGGAACAACAGGGCTACCGGTTTCACGTTTCCCTTGATGGGAAATAATAATATGTAAAAGCTGCTCACGTAAAACTTGCGGAAAATTGTCGGGGATCCGCTTTTCTATCATCAAAACACCAATTGCAATATGTCCAATTAGTTGGCCCTCTTTGGTATATTCAGTTGACCCTGACATACTTACTTTAAGTTCTTTTATTTTTCCAATATCATGGAGCAGTGTACCCGTTGTAATCAGATCATGATTTAAATCAGAATAAATCTTAATGATTGCATCTAAGATGGTGAGCATTTCCAAACAATGTTGTAGTAATCCATGTTGATATTCGTGATGAATATACATCCCCGCTGGAGAGTTACAGTAAGCCTCAAAAAATTCCGTATCCTCAAAAAATGCATCCAGAATTTTACGTAAATCAAAATCCCGAACTGAATCAATTCTTTTACGAAGTTCCGTTTTAAGTTCCTCAATTTTTAAATCACCTGGAACAAGCACATAATCCGCGGGATTATATTCCGTCACT
>CAZZFC010000037.1:0-314 GCA_964653325.1 uncultured Candidatus Saccharibacteria bacterium
TTGCCGTAATCGCTGACTCGACATAGAAAATCGTATTATTTGTGTCGCCACTATCCCTAAATCCAGCCGCTTCCAGGCGATTAGTAGCATCTCCAACCAGTGTCTGCATTCTAAAATCAAGATTTTTATATCCAAAAGTATTATTGCCGCGTAATTTTGAACTATTACCAATCGCTGCTTTTCCCGCAGAAATTGTTACGGTACCGGTGGCCGTCCATTTGGTTGTATCTAAACTGCTTGCGTTAAAATCATCAAAGAATTCAAACGTATTATTACCATTGCTTTCACTTTGCGCTTGAGGATTACCATAATAA
>CAZZFC010000037.1:324-6788 GCA_964653325.1 uncultured Candidatus Saccharibacteria bacterium
GTTATTACCGGTATTTAACAAGCTGACTTTGACCCACACATCGTAATTGGTAGCGCTACAATCTAATAAATCACTGGCATCAACACTGTCTTCAATCCAATAATAAAGTTGCTGACCACTGCTATCGGTAAAGCGTAAGTCACTGCAATCTTTTTGAAGTTTACCTGCCGTATACAGCGTAGTTTCGGCTAACACCGCACCGGTTACTTTTACCTGATAATTAGTTAAAGTGGTCGTACCAGTGTAATTAATCGTTAATGGCTTACGGTATAACCACAGCTGATTCCACCACGCGGCTTCGGTTTTGGAGGTAAGAATTAATCCGATTATTGAAACAACCCCTAAGGTAATCACCGTAAGCCCAATTCGCCTTCGCGGCTGCGTTTTAAAGGTGAGACCTTTTTTTGCGCATTCCAGAGCCCCGACAAGGAACCCATCCTTGAGCGAAGTTTGAGTTTTAACCCAATATTACTAATAAGGGATTTCATTTGTCTTATCATTCGATTTGAATATCTTTAATTGCATCAATATATTTTTCATTCGCTACATCAGTTTCGACATAATCTTGATAAGCATTATTTGGATTTGAGGTTTGGTTAAATTGTCCAAGGATCTCTTCTGGATGAATCCAACCCACTTTTCCTTTTTCAAGATATACCGGATATGAGCTTCGCTGGCTCGTTTTAAAGGTCTCACCTTTATTTCGTAGCTCCAGAGCCTGAATATGAATATAGCGCGTTAGGTATAAAAGCTGCTCCGCCGTATCAACCAAGACCCCTTTGTAAACCCCCTGGCACAATGACCCAACTCGATCATATTTCCGATTAAAATACATCGTATATCGCGTTGCTAACGAAATCATAAATTTATGAATCGCGGTCGCCTCTTTTTGTTTTACTAAAAAATGAAAATGATTTGGCATTAAGCAATATGCGATCAAAGTTATATTATTATGAAAGTTATTCATTCTTAAGATCTGTTGCTCTCTCTCGATTCTCTCTACAATTGAGCTTTGGGGTAATGCATCAATTAACTCTTCTTTGGGGGTTAGATAATCTCGTAAGTAATTAGTAAACACAGTATAATCCTGATCATCCTGAAAAATAATCCGCTTCTCTACTCCTCGATTAAAGAGGTGATAATAACTATCCTTTCGATATAATTTTGTTACGTTTTTTGCTGGCATATCAATACTTTTAAAGGTCTCACCTTTATTTGGGTCGGTCTATTCGGTTAAAATGATCCAGTAATCAAATGTAATATCTTTGTCTGCGATGGAATTTAATTCAACAGTAAATGAGGTGTTATTGACGATATCCGTAACTGCGATGGTTTGATTGGTAACAGTTCGCGGAGTGATAAATACTTTCGCATTTGTAGTAACCTTTGTATTTTCAATAATCAATTTATTTTGACCAACCTTGATAATACCCATACCAACCGTCGCATTTGTACCTAATGTTTTGCCATTATCGGTTGATTTAACGGTAAATTCCTGAGCAACTACGGTTTTCGCTTCAACTCGTGAGGCTACTTTAATACTGCCGTCCGTAGTCATCGCAATCTTTTTACCTTGGAAAGTAAGCTCGCCAAATACATTGGCAATATCTCCATTAATCGTTAGATCACCCGCAATGGTGGTATCCGCCAATTGAGTTTTACCCAGTGACATTAACGACTTCGTAATCTTTACCTCGGCAATTTCGGAAGTAAGTACCATATCACCCTTGACATCTCCGACAATATTCTTTGATGCTAGATCTGAACTTCCTGGCCACCAACTCATCAAAACCAATGTCATCACCGTATCTTTTTCGCTACTGGATGATTCTAACGCTCGACCAATCACCCATCCTGCGCTTGTAGCTTTTTGGGCTTTACCAAGTAGTGTTGAAGATGGTGCGAGTAAATCACCGGCTTTGATTTCTCCCAAGGTAGTATCAACTTTGACTGGAACACGGCCGGATAATGCAATTGGAACTTGTTTGAGGGCTTTACAGGATGTTACCCGATCATTGATTGCGTTTAAGGTTGCGGTATCGGTCGTTTTAAGGGTCTCACCTTTATCTAGCACAAAAAGAATATAAATCCTTCATTCCGAACTCTCGGGTGCGCAAAAGCCCACCCTGGGATCTTTTTTCGTTGCGGTATTTTGTATTGAATTGGTATACAAAACATGGCAAGTCTTTATATGAATTAATATGACTTGTCATAAGTCTTGTCAGGGGTTCTTCATGGGTAAAAGGCAGTCCTAACTCTCCTCCCGAAGATAATCTTGTCTTAAACCACGAATCGACAACTTTGTCATCCCAACGCCCGCTGGCTTTCCAAACTGCGGGGTCTTGCAACCCGCTCATGAGAATCTCCTGCCCCCCAATAGCATCCATCTCCTGCCGGATAATGTCTATAATTTTATTTAGAACAATAAGCCCCAAAGGCAAAAAGCTGTATACCCCAGCCATTTCTTTATGGATAAACCCGCCGCGGGTTAATAAAACAGCATTTGTTGCTGTTTCCCCAGCAGGTGCTTCGCGTTTGGTTTTGGTAAAAAGTTGGCTTTGTTTCATAGTTATAAATTACCTCTATACCTTATATTATACCAATGCGCGACTATTTACTATATATAAATTACTCTAATTAACCTAAGTGCTCTAATTATTCTAAATAAGCCCCAAAACCCAATTTACCAATTTGGTGCTTAGAATAATTAATTTAATTAGTATACTTTTTCTTATCCCCTACCTTTTTGTAAATTGTATTTAATATTAAGTTAAGCTCGTTTGCTTCTAACCATAGTTTTCTTAATTCCTCTTTTCTTTCGGGTAAAGCCGTTGCTAACATTCTTAAAAAGTGCTTGCATTCTCGTGCTTCTTTTTTGCATATACCAACTTTGTGTCTAAAATCAGTACCACTTTCAGCATCATCTGCTTCGCAATAATTAGCTCCTACACTTGTAGCACACCTTACAAGTTGTGTTATTAATGGTAAAATAATTGCATCCCTTGGCAAAATCCTTAAAAACTTAATAGTATCTTCCCCAAACTTAGCTGTTCGCTCCTCTAAATCGTATTTTTTATTTATTGGTTCGTTGGTCATTCTTTAGGTTAATTAGAATAATTAGTTCAATTAGAATAATTTAAACCCCCTCTTTGAATTTCTGCCAGGTTTTTTGAAGGTGTAAAATTTTATATCGCACAGTCAGGTAGCTCTTTATTGACTCTACGACAATATCGGTACTAAATTCGGCGCAATCACTGGAACACAGATCCCGGAACAACTCCAAATGCACCACCGCCAAATTACAATTTAGCATTGCAAGTTCCAAAGTTTTTTGTGCCTCGGCAAATTCAGAAAATCTTATTGAGTGGGCTTTAGCGATAAGACGGGGCAAGTCCACCACATATTTTATGAGTGGGTTTTTAATAAGTTCCTCCAATAACGGGGTGGTTTGGCAATTGTTGACGGATTTTACGACTACGACTCCACTTGCCAAAAGTTTTTGGTAAATTTCTAAATCCTGAAAGCTTTTAACTGGCCGTCTGGGATAATATCTAATCATAATTTTTCCTTCGGCCTAACACTTATCACCTTTCTTTCTTCCTCGTTAACTTTGTACTTCCCCTCCATTGTTGTGACCGTTTTTCTTCTTCTTGTTTTAGATGGTTTGTACAAAACATGCAACGGGTAAAATTCAAAATAATCTTTTTCGTCAAACCACGCGCACTTCAATTCAAACAAGCGCAGTCCGGTGAGGCGGGAGAGCGCCATGGCGTATATTGTAAGCTGGTCAATCGGTTGTTCTTTGACGGCATTTGGCTTGTAATCTAAAATATGTATTTGCCCATTGCGAATTTGCACCAAATCTATGTGACCAGTGATGAGTTTAGGCAACTCATTAATTTTAAATTTTAAATTTTCAATTTGAAATGAATTATCAATGTTCGAATTTTCAATGTTTGAAACATTTGAAATTAAATCATTTGTTCCATTTGATTTTAAATTTCGAATTTCAAATTTCGAATTTTCTTGGCGAGAGATTTTGTTAAAAATCTCAAAGCCAAGCTGTGTCTGCATATGCAACAGATCTTCACGGGTAATATAAACAGGCACTTCGGTCGCTACTGTGACCGAGTCGTTAAATAAAAAGAATTTCTGGACTGCCTCGTGCCTTTGTTCCCGTGCTTTAACACTTTGTAGTATAAATTGACACAATTTAACAGCATAATTTGTTTTGCTTCGCACTATCATTTGCTTTTTAGAGAAAGTTATCGGGGCTTCCGATGCTCTGCACCCTCCCTCGGTTGCAAAATACTGGTGGGGACACTCTGATGGCACAAGTTCCAAAAAGTCTTTTAGAGGTTCAAATTTGCGGTGGGCGTATTCTTCTTGGATCATCAAAGAGCACTTGGCGCGATGAAAGCGGTAGCGATAGAGCTGTTGGTGCGCCAAAGTTGCGGTAACAACTGTATTTTTTGGCTCGTATTTTTTGACCACAAACTCACGCATTCTCTGATATTTGCAATAGTCTTTAAACTCGATAAGCCAAGCGGATACAGTTGATGGTTGCAAACTAAATGTTGTATTTGTATTTTCCACTTGCTCATTTAGTAACTTACACACCCCCTCCAACGAATGCCCAAGATTATAAAGACTCAACGCGTTAAAAACTGTCTCCAGCGGGTAGTGTTTGCCTAGATTTTTTTGCGGGGTAAAAGTTCGTTTGCAAGTTAAACAAAGATATAACTGTATTTTTTCGTACTTTTTTTGCCTAAAGCCACGGCGAACATATTCCTTGCTTTGGCAGTACGGGCAACAAAATGTATCGTATATGGGCTTTTCGCTAGCGCTCATTTTAATTTGAAATTCGAAATTTTAAATTCGAAATGAATATTCAATGTATTAATTTGAAATGTTTAAAACTTTTTTAGGACCTCCAGATATCTTTCCAAAAATTAAAATAAATTCCTTTGATTCTTGCCAAAGCTTTCTGCATTGTGTTTTAAGATTCTCATCTTCTAAATATTTACCAAGTAATTCCAACCAATACAAAGTTTCCTTAGATTCTTTTTTACAAATGTATATCTTGTTTAGAAAATCTTTTTTGCTAGATGCCCCGTTAGCTTCTCTATAATTAGCCCCTACACTTGTAGCAGATCGTAAACATTGCTCAATCAAAGTCTTAGTAAGAATATCTTTGGGAAACTTTTTTAGAAAAATTATTATATCGCTTGAAAAATTTATTGTTCTTGTCTCCAAATCGTATTTTTCGTTTGTAAATTTATCCATTTATTATTTAAAATTGAATTCAAATTTAAAATTTCAAATTTCAAATTGCCTTAAACCCCTTACCAAACCGCTAACCAATACAATTTTTGTTCCACGGTGGATGCAGTACCCAGCTTTATAATAAACCCGTCTTTTGTAACCTGCTCCACCCAAACTATGGTTTCGTAAGAGGGCGTAACGGTGATTGTAGTAGGTGGCGTGTCCCAGGTTTTACTAATAACAACTTCGGTAATTTCGGCGGGAACATTGGCAACATCTCTAAAGCTGGAATTACCTGCGATAACTCCCTCCATGACTTCTAAATTGCCAGTTTTTGAGATTTTGACGGTGCCTTGCAACACCAAATCTCCCGATAAAGTGTTTATTGATACTCCCGCCTCATCCAAACCGTTAATAGTTAATAACCCAACTGACAAGTTTCCGGTGAGGGAGAGATCGCCCAAAGTAGTTTTACCCAATACAGAGAGATCTTTGTAGAGAACCAAGTTTTTATCCAAAGAGACAAAATCGGTATCAACTGTAAAAATGGAAAGATCGGACGGGATGGCGGGGGGGGCAACCGGGGAGGTCGCGCCAATTCCCAAATAAGTTTCCATAGCCGTGATTCGGTTTGTAAGGAAGTCAACTGTAGAAACAACGGTTTCTATCTCACGACTCTGGGAGGCCAGAATATCACTAGTTTCGGAAATATCAAGGAGTTGTTGCGCATCCGTGATATTCTTTAGGCTCTCCTTCAGCCCAACTATTTCCAAATTTTGCTCCTTAATTCCCTCGACCAGTAGGGCAGTTAATTTCTCATAATGTATCCCAAAAAACTCCTCCCCTGCCTCATTGGTAAATATATAAGTGGCTTCGGGCAAACCAACTGCGATTAGATCTTGCGCGATAAGCCCCAATCGTTTCTTACTGCTATCAGGGTCTTCTATGGGGTTATACAAGTAGCCACTAAGGCTGGTGATTTTGGCTAGCGCGCCTGTAAGGGGTTCCAGGTTCTTTTTCAAGCGCAGGTCGGAGCTGGTAAGCCCAATATCACCACTTGCACTTTTATAAACCACTGTATCTCCATCGGCAGTCCAAGTGTCCATGCGAATTCTTCCGGCAACTTGCAATTTTTGAAGGGGGTTTGTCGTCCCGATGCCGACGTTGCCAGCATTTGTTATCACTAACCCTGTCCCTGT
>CAZZFC010000038.1:0-6742 GCA_964653325.1 uncultured Candidatus Saccharibacteria bacterium
GTTGCCGCGGTTGCGGAGCTAGATACTACCGACTTTAGTCGGTAGAGAGTCATTCGACGGGGTAGAGTGCAATATCACCAAATAATATTGAAGAATAACAAGGAGGAGAACCGGATGCCTAGTAAGGCATGCGTGGACTCGACTCCCTCCCTCGGTACCAGATACCATACGGTATCTGGCTTTGCCATGGACAAATGGTACCTGACCGGTTTATTAATTTATATAATTTGTTGTCTATCCAAAACAAATCAGCTAATATCAAAGGGTGAATTGTTTTGAGAAATTGAATCATGTTTTATATTCCCGATTATCGAAAAAATTAGTTTCATATCTGAAGCCGTATCTTAAAAAAGAAGATCAAATATTAGATATTGGGTCAGGGAATGGTTATGTCGCAAATCAAATAATTCAAGAAATCGGATGTAAAATTACCTGTGTTGATATTATCGACATTAATAAGGTTGGTCCAGCACCAATTATTTATGATGGATTAATATTACCTTTTACCGATAAATCATTTACCACATCACTGATCCTATTTTGTTTACATCACACGAACAACAAGAGAGAACTTTTGCAGGAAGCGATACGGGTGACTCAATCAAAAATTATTATTATGGAAGATTTTGCAGAGAATTACTACGATTATGCTCTTAATACATGGCATCGAGTGGTTTCTTTGGTCAAATTCCACTGTGGATATGTCAAATACTTGAATCATGTTGAACTATTAAAGATATTTGATGAACTTAGTTTGACGGTTGATATGATTGTTAAAATACCTCCAAGGACTAACCCAACTCACCCAACCAGGAAAATCATGTGTGTTTTAAGTTTAGATTAAATTGATCATTAATCTAAATCTGTTATCATCAATTAGAATGCAACCATATACTTTAAATACTCTCAATAACGGTATTCGGGTATTAACGATTCCTCGAAAAGATGCCCCATCTGCGTCAGCAATGGTAATGGTTTCAGTTGGAGCGCGTTATGGTGAAAATGAAATCAGTGGAATTGCCCATTTTATTGAGCATAATGTGTTTAAAGGAACTAAAAGTCGTTCCCAAAAAGGTCAAATCAGCTTGGAAATTGAATCACTAGGTGCAAACTGTGATGCTGCAACTGGTCACGAGTTTACTTATTATTATGCCAAATCAGCCGCAAAAAATATCAATAAAATCCTGGATATTGTTTTAGACATCTCGGCGAATATGATCTTCCCACAAGAAGATATTGAAATTGAACGAGGTAATGTGCTTGAAGAGTTACGATTAATCCAAGATACACCTACCCGAAGGTTATTCAAAGGTTTTCATGAATTTGCATTTGATCATCAGTCCATTGGTAGGGGGATTGCTGGAACCGAAAAAACAATCAAATCAATTACCCGTGATCAAATGTTAGATTTTGTTCACAAAGGTTATACGTGCGATAAAATATTAATTGTAATTGCCGGAGATATTAATGAAAATGAGGTTGAAAAACAGGTTGAAAGTTTTTACCAGGGTGTTGAACTACTTAAAGAATCGCAAATTTTAATTAATGAATTTAATGAGTTTCAAACGATACCTAGATTATATGTTGATCAGATGAAAACCGAACAAGCCCATGTGGCAATTGCCGTACGATCATTTGGAGTGAGTGATGAGCGAAAATATGCCCTTGAAGTTGCCAACACTATTTTGGGGGATGGAATGAGTTCGCGATTATTTAAAAAAATTCGAGAAGAATTGGGGTTGGCATATTATGTTGGGTCTGGAACTTGGGCGTATAAAGAAACTGGGATGTGGCTTTCATATGCTGGAGTGGATTTAAAACGAACGAAGGATGCGATTATTGCAATTAAATCTGAAATGCTCGCACTTACAAAGGGTGATTCGATTACTGATTCCGAAATGAATCGGGCGAAAGAATATATTAAAGGTTCAACAATGCTTGGCGTCGAAACCAGCTCAGATTTAGCCAGTTGGTATGGTTTTCAGTTTTTACTTGAAAAAGAGATTATCAGTCCTGAACAATTTTGTGAGCGAGTCAATGCAATCTCAAAGCAGGATGTTACCAGGGTAGTGAGTGAATTATTCCGTGAAGATCGTTTAAATATTGGAATCTTAGGACCATTTAATAATCAAGTTGAATTTAATGATTTATTAAACCTATCATGATTGTTATTGAAATTATTTCGATTATATTTATTTTTTTAGTTGCGATTTTTACCGTATGGTATTTTGGTAAAAAAGAATTTCTACCCGAAGAAAGGACGATTGATTTAATTCTGATTAGTGCTTTAGTTGGTTTAATCGCTGCGCGAATCGCATTTTTTTACTCTCCAATTGGTCAGGTATTATTTAACTCAATCATAAAAATCCCGAATACTTTTTGGTTAATAATTGAATTATTTAATTTACGAACTGGAATGAATGAGTTAGTTGGTTTAATTAGTTTTAGTGTGATTTCATTTGGTCTAGTTTTGCGATGGAAATGGTTCGTTTGGCCGATTTGGGCAGTTTGTATTTTTTCCGCGTTAATTTTTGTAACCTTAATTCAGGGATTGTTTTTCGTAATCAACCAAACGCCAATCAATCCGATTCAATTTGCGATTTTTATTATCATTGAATGTACTTTTATATTAATATATCGATTAAACGGAATTATCATTGCCCAGGAAATTGGAAAAATGCTGAAAGAAAAAATAAATATTTTTAAGAAACGCTTGCCATCAAATCCGAATTCTGATCAACCAACGCCTGACAATTAACACAGTATAACGAAATCGGAATTGCTTTTAGTCGACTTGGGTTAATTTGATTACCACATTTATCACACAAACCGTAGGTATTTTGTTCGATCTTCACAAGGACTTTTTGAATTGTCGCTTTACGTTTAGATAATTCAATATTTAAAGATTGAATCCGAAATCCTTCTTCAGATTCGAGTGAATCATCTTCCATTTCGTTATCGATATCACGTAAATCACTACGCGCTGGATCTTGTTCCATTAAATGACCTAGTTCATGTTCGACTTGCGCCAATTCAAATTCAAGTTGTTTTTTGACTGACTGTAAATCCATCCTTCCGAGATTATAAGATGAATATGATTATGAAGCAAATGAATTATTCTCGAATAAATTATTAATCTCTTTTAGGGTCAAATTCCCCGTGGCTTGGCGCGTTGTCATCCCGCACTTGATGCGGGATCCAGATTGGATTCCCGATCGTGGTCGGGAATGACAGATACCTCGTAGCTTGCTGCGAGGAGTTTCATTTTAATAATTATTTTTGAAATTAATAAATTTGTGCCGTCTGCAGGCTCATAGTATAATCGCGATCATGCAAATTTCTGGATATGATTCACAAATCAAGGAATTATTTACAACTGTTAAGCAGATTACAATAATTGGGAACCAATCAATAAATGTAGATATCATCGGTGCAATCACAGCTTTGTCAAATTATCTAAAACGTCGTGACAAAGAAGTAAAGATCTATTTCCCAAATATAAATGAAATGAAAGATTCAGAGTATCAGAATTTTTTACAAAATGTAGAAGATTTACCTGCTCAGCGCACGACGATCCAGATTAATTTGGATCAAAAGCGAATTAAAAAATTTAGCTACGAGGTCAAAGATGGTTTTTTAAATGTGTATTTAATTCCCGAAAAAGGTTTGATTCAAGGAGATAATGTGCAGGTGATAAATGAGCGATTACAAACCGATGCGATTATTACTGTAAAAATCGCCAAACCAGAAGAATTAGATATATGGCCAACCACATGGGCAGATGATTATAAGATGCGAACGCCGATTATTAATATAGATAATAATTCACAAAACTCCCATTATGGATCGATTAATATTATCGATAAATCAAGCTCGATTTGCCAATCGATTTATTTATTTATGAAACAAGCAGGATGGGAGATCGATATCGATAGTGCGATGCATTTATTAAATGGGATTAAATTTGTAACTAGTAATTTTTCAATAAATACTTCATCAGATATATTTTTAATCGCCGCAGAATTAACCGCGATTATTGAAAAAGAGAAAGAAAAACATTAAGGTGATTGAATCGGTTGATTGCAAACGCGCACTTGAATTTAAAAATATTAAAGGTATGATTATCCAGATTCAATTGGGTTCATTAAGTGACTTGATATGCATAAAATATGCATGTATGATATAAATAACCGATATGGCATTAAACATTGACGCAAAACAAGACATTATTGGACAATATAAGACGCATCCGGATGATACCGGTTCACCGGAAGTTCAAATTGCGCTTTTAACTGAGCGAATTAATCGTTTAACCGAGCATTTAAAATTGCATGCGCATGATTTCCACTCTCGACGAGGGTTATTGTTTATGGTCGGTCGACGTCGTCGATTATTGCGCTATTTGATGCGCAAGGATGAGATTCGATATAAGAATTTGATTGAAAGGTTGGGCTTAAAGGGTTAACTTGAGGTTAGATTGATGGACTTCGTAAAAAGTTTACGGAATGCTGAATTTAACCTTTACCCTTTCCCCAAAAAATATAAATGATTGAAAGAATAATTAAAACTAAAGAGATAAATAACCGGCTGTTCAGCCTGGAAACCGGATTTTTAGCTCATCAAGCACATGGTGCAGTGGTTGCACGATATGGCGATACGGTTGTTTTATCAACGGTCGTTGTAGGGGAAAAGGATGAAAAAATGGATAATTTACCATTATCCGTTGAGTATGAGGAACGTCTTTATGCAGGTGGAATAATTAAAGGTAGCCGCTGGGTTAAACGTGAAGGTCGTCCAACTGATCCGGCAATTTTAAATGGAAGATTAATTGATCGTTCAATTCGGCCATTGTTCCCCAAAGAATTTCGGAATACGATTCAAGTAATTATTACGATTTTATCCGTGGATGACGAGAATGACCCAGTAATTGTGGGATTAGTGGCAACTTCTGCCGCACTTATGATTTCAGGTGCGCCATTTAATGGACCAATTGGTTCTTCTCGAATTGGAATAATTAATGATCAACTAGTTGCCAATGCATCTATCAAAGACATGGAGTGTTCAAGTATGGATCTAATTGTTTCATCAACCGAAGGTCAAGTTTTAATGGTAGAAATGGGTGGAAATCAGATCCATGAAGAAAAAGTATTAGAATCGATCAATTTTGCTCATCATTCCAATCAGGAATTGATTCAATTTATTAATGAGTTTAAAGAAGCCGCGGTAGCTAAATCTGGCTATAAATTTGTAAATAAAGTTGAAGAATTAACTCCTGAACAAAGCAAAGAAGCTCAAGCACTTGAAGAAATTGCCAAATATATTAAAGAAAATTTCCCAGCGGGATTACTTGAAGGAACTTCATCCGAACGCAGTAATTCAAATAATGAGTTTATAGAACAAGTATACAAACAGTTTGAAGGTAAAGCACCTAAAGCTCGGATGTATGAACTTTTTGAAATAACCGCTAAAAAGGTGATGCGTGAGAAAATCGTTAGCACTAAAACCCGTGTTGATGGTCGCAAATTAGATGAAATTCGACCTTTATATTCGGAAGTTTCAATATTACCTCGAACGCATGGGTCAGCGGTTTTTAAACGTGGGGATACGGTTGTGATGACGATTGCGACTTTGGGATCAACGGCTTTAGAACAGTCCGTTGAAGGGATGTATGGGGAAGAAATCAAACGTTATATTCATCATTATAATTTTCCGCCGTATAGTACGGGTGAAACTGGCAGAGTAGGGCAACCCAAACGACGTGAAATTGGTCACGGTGCACTCGCCGAACGCGCACTTGAGCCAGTATTACCAAGTAAAGAAAAGTTTCCATATACCATCCGATTAGTATCTGAAGTGATGAGTTCGAATGGTTCAACTTCAATGGCATCAACTTGCGGTTCGACTTTAGCATTAATGGATGCTGGTGTTCCGATCACCGAACCAGTTTCTGGAATTGCGATGGGATTAATTAAAGAAGGCGATCAGACATTGATTTTAAGTGACATTATGGGAATTGAAGATTTTTATGGAGATATGGATTTTAAAGTCACAGGTACTAAAAATGGCGTGACGGCATTGCAGATGGATGTGAAAATTGCTGGATTAACGCCAGAAATTTTTGTGCAAGCTCTGGCACAAGCAAAGATCGGCAGAATGTTTATTTTAGATTCGATGCTAGCGACCTTAAATGCGCCTCGCGAAACCTTAAGTATTTATGCACCTAAAATTAAAACCTTAAAGATTAATCCGAAAAAGATCGGGGAATTAATCGGTTCGGGCGGAAAAATTATCCGCGGGATTCAGGAAGACACTGATACAACGGTTAGTGTTGAAGAAGACGGAACGGTATATGTATCGGGAATTGATCCAAAAGGTTTACAGGATGCGCTTGATCAAATTGACATGATTACCAAAGAAGTTGAAATTGGAAAAATATATCATGGACGCGTAACCCGAATTATGGATTTTGGGGCGTTTGTGGAAGTATTACCCGGTCAAGAAGGATTAGTGCACGTATCTGAATTGGCAGAGGGATTTGTGAAAAATGTACGGGATTATGTGCGTGAAGGTGAGGAATTTGATGTTAAAGTGGTTAAAATCGATGATCAAGGTCGAATTAACTTAAGCCGTAAAGCAGTTCTAGCGCAAGAATCTCAATCTCGATCTGAAAACGATTGATTTTTATTCAAAATAACCTTTAAGTTTACCCGCTTGAACATCATATAAACTTACTTCAGTTCGA
>CAZZFC010000039.1:0-6685 GCA_964653325.1 uncultured Candidatus Saccharibacteria bacterium
TTAATCCCCGTATGCGTCATCCTTCAATGTCGCATATGTATCTTAACTTATTCATTATAATTACTTCATTTAATACTCGAGCAATTACGTGTAAGTGCCTGGATTCATTATTAAAACTAAATGACTTTAAATTAGGTCTGAATTTTGAAGTAATCCTTGTCGACAATGCTAGTTCCGATGATAGCGTTGAATTTATAAAAATCAATTATCCCCTAATTAAAGTGATTAAAAATAAAGAAAATCTTGGTTTTTCTAAAGCGAATAATATTGGAGTAAGAAATACATGCAATACACCATATATCCTTTTTCTTAATCCAGATACGATTGTACCAAGTAGAACTCTAAATCAAACCATTCAATATATTGACGAACATGATGATATCGGTGTGTTAACTTGTGCGGTGGAGTTATGGTCGGGGAAATTGGATTGGGATGCGCATCGGGGCTTTCCTACTCCCTGGGTTGCGCTTACTCGACTAATTAAACTTAATAGTTTGTTCCCTAATAGCAAGTTATTTAATCTATATAATCAGGGTTGGAAAAATATAAATACGATTCATGAAGTAGATTCAGTTGTCGGTGCGTTTATGCTTGTTCCGCGAAAGATTGGAGAATTAATTGGGTGGTGGGATGAGGATTATTTTTTAAACGGTGAAGATATTGATTTTTGTTACCGAGTTAAGGAGAAAGGATATAAGGTTGTATATTATCCACCAGTGAAAATTATTCATCATCGAGGAGCATCAAAAGGAACCCGTACAGAATCACAATCAATTACTCACGCAAGTAGTGAAGGTAAGTTACGAGTCGCCAATGCAAGTATTGATTCAATGAGCATTTTTTATAACAAGCATTTACGGAATAAGTATCCCCGGATAATGAATGTATTTGTTGATGTTGGACTCTTGGGGATTAGGCTAATTCGGAAATACAAGATTCGGCAAAAGATCAAATAAAACAGCTATACATGTTACAATTTTACTCATGCAAATCGCGATTGATGCTCGCTTTTATGGTTTAGAACATGCAGGATTAGGTAGGTATACGGTTAATTTAATTCGCGAATTAACCAAGCTTGATCAAGAAAATCAATACACTTTATTTGTATGGGAAAAATATAAAGACTTAGATTTACCCGATAATTTTTCAATTAAAGTTGTAAATGCAAAGCATCATAGTTTCGGTGAACAGATTCTGTTGGCTAGCGCGATTGGAATAGGAAAATATGATATTGTCCATTTCCCACATTTTATCGTACCGATTTTGAATTTAACAACACCTTTTATTGTGACAATTCATGATCTGATTAAGAATGAGTTTGATTCGAAGGAAACGTCAACTTTACCACTTTGGCAGTTTGCAATTAAGAATCAGTTATATCGGCTTGATATGTGGTGGGCTGTTAACCGTAGTCGAGCGATTATTTCACCGTCAAAGCATGTCAAACAAAGAATAATTGAAACGTATCATATTTCTGGTGAGAAGATATATCCAATCTATGAAGGGTTTGATTCGACAATTACCGAAATTTCCATAAATTCGGATTCATTAAGTAATCAAGGAGTTATAAAACCGTATATTCTCTATGTTGGTAAATCATATGTTCATAAGCAGGTTGAATTTATTATTGATGAATTAGAAAATATTCCTAAAAATGTTGCACTTGTATTAGTGGGTGAAAAAGGGATATTTTGGGAACGAACTCTTGCAAGAGTAAAAAACAAACAGGTATTAAATAGAGTGCATCACTTAGGTTTTGTTAACGACGCAGTTTTAGCGAGCTTATATCAAAATGCACTTTGTTTTGTGAGTGCTTCGCTTGATGAAGGATTTAGTTTACCTCCGCTGGAAGCAATAAATTTAAAATGCCCGTTAATACTTTCAGATATTCCTGTTCATCGGGAGATATATCAAGATTCAGCCATATATTTTGATCCACGGAATCATTCAGAATTAGCAGAAAAGGTTAGATTATTGGCTAAGAATTCCCAATATTTCGATAAACAAATTAGTACGGGTTTGGATTTAATAAAAAGTTACAATTGGGGATCAATGACCAAACAAATAATCAATCTGTACCAAAACACCCAAATTAAATGAAGATTGTAATTGATGCACGATTTTATGGTTTAGAACACGCTGGGTTAGGTCGTTATACAATTAATTTAATTGATCAGTTGATAAAGTTGGATCAAATAAATAGTTATTGTTTATTAATCAATAATTCAAATCAGCTTTCTGATAAATTACCCCCTAATTTTCAAACACTCAAAATTAATATGCCACATTATAGTTTTGCCGAACAAATAAAGCTGCCAGGTATTTTAAAACAATTAAAGCCTGACATTGTTCACTTTCCGCATTATAACGTACCAATCTTATATCGAGGTAAATTTATCGTGACAATTTTTGACTTAATTAAACATAAGTATCCTTATACTTCGAATACCAATTCAAATTACTTCATATCGCGTGGCAAGAATATGGCATATCGCTTAGATATGTGGTGGGCGGTAAACCGAAGTTGCCAGATTATTACAGCCGCGAATGCTGTTAAGAGCGATTTAATTCAAAATTATCATGTAAACGAAAGTAAAATTAATGTTATTCCGCTTGGGGTTGATGAAAGAATTGTTGCTTTGGAGGTTGATCTTGAACAAAAATTTGGGGTTACTTTTCCTTATATTATTTATGTTGGAAATGGATATCTTTATAAAAATGTTCAACAAATTGTCAAAGCATTGAAATTTATTGATCCAACAATGCATCTGGTTTTAATCGGTTCGCGTAACGTTTTTCAATCATCATTACAAGAACTCATTTCAGGTGATACTTTACAAGATCGGGTACATATTTTAGGTTATGTGGATGACGCAACTTTAGGTGCTTTATATCGATCTGCATTTGCTTTTGTATCAGCATCTAAAAAAGAAGGTTTTGGAATTCCACCGCTTGAGGCAATGAAAATGCAATGTCCGGTAGTCCTTTCATCAATTCCGGTGCATCAAGAAATTTGTGGCGAAGCTGCTTTATATTTTAAAGTTGATGATTCGAATGATCTAGCGGAAAAGATTAAGAAATTAAATAATACATCGATTCGAGATGAATTAATTAAAAAAGGGTATAACTATGTAAATAAATATAGCTGGCAACAAATGGCGCAAAGGACGATTGAGCTTTATCAACAATCATAAAATGGCAAATAATATATTCAAAAATAAAAAGAACCAGATGGTTATAGGGATACTGTTGGGGGGGGTATTTCTATTCTTAGCAATACGTAATATTAGTTTTTCCAATGTATTTGAATCAATCCAAAAGGTGAATTTATTGTTATTAATGTTTGGTTTTATGATTTGGTTATGTGGTTGGTTACTACGCGCATTCCGATGGCGGTTAATATTAAATGCACAAAAGGAACTTAAATATTTGTCAGTATTAAAAGTGTTGATGGTTGGTTTTATGGGTAATAACGTGCTTCCGTTACGTGCGGGGGAGTTCGTACAAGCATTTTTAATTAATCATATTGATAAAAATATCTCTAAAAGTACTGCTTTTGCGAGTGTGATGGTGAATCGGATTTTTGACGGAATTGCGGTGGTATTCTTTGCATTAATTGGTCTATCGAGTCTACCTCAAATCCCAGTTTGGTTAAAACAAGCCGTTATCTTTGGAGCAGTACTTTTTGCCGGAGCGTTTGGGTTTAGTTTGATTTTAGTTAAGACCCCAAAACTGTACATATTATTGTTAAATATTTTACACAAAATGCTACCTGAATCGATGCAACATTTTGTAATTAAGTTGATCGAGAATTTTATAGTTGGCTTGTCAACCTTTAAATCAACATGGGGAATCGTTGTCGCGATTATTATTAGTATTTTGATTTGGGGAATTGAAGGACTGTTTTACTACTTTTGTATAAGGGCTTTTGGTTTTAATCTGTCTTTACTTAATGCAGCATTAGTAATGGGAATTATGAACTTAGGGGTTATGGTTCCTACTTCGCCCGGAGCAATTGGGACTTACCAGTATATAATGGTGCAAGTAATGGGATTGTTTGCTATCGTACAAGCTGAATCATTGGGTTTATCATTGGTGATTCAATTTATTCAAAATATTTCGGTGATATTGTTAGGAATTATCAGTTTATACAGTTTGGGTTTTAATTTTAATGTTTTTAAACAAAATGAATAAAAAAATTGCCATTGTCCATGATGATTTCATTCAGTGGGGTGGTGCCGAAAGACTAGTCGCTACCATTGCCAATATGTTTCCGGATGCACCGATTTATACATCAACGTATGATAATTTGGTAGTTTTAAAATCAAAAATTAATATTAATCGATTCAAAACAAGTTTTTTACAAAAGATACCATTTAAGCGAAGTTTAAATAAATTGATGTTTCCATTTTATCCGATTGCTTTTGAACAGTTCGATTTCTCAGAATATGATATTGTAATAAGCTCGTCGGCAAGATTTGCGCATGGGATTATAACCAAGCCGGGTACTGTTCATATTTCATATATCAATTCGCCATTCCGAGGATTTTGGGATATAGATAAATATTTTGGATCAAAATGGTATATGAAAATACTAAAAACTCTGCTATTTCCAGTTATCTTAAAATTACGTCAGTGGGATTATATTGCTGCCCAAAGGGCAGATGTTGTCTATGGGAATAGTAAAACAGTCGTTGATCGGATTAAAAAATATTATCGGCGCGATGCAGAAGTCTTCTATCCATACGTTGATTTTGATCGTTTTAATCAAGAGCGTAAGCCAGATTTTATTTTACCGGATCAGTATTTTGTAGTAGTTTCGAGATTGGTTGAATGGAAGCGGATTGATCTTGTAATTAGAGCGTGTAATCAGTTAGGTAAAAATTTAATAATAATTGGGACAGGAAATTATGAAGCACAACTTAAAGCAATTGCTGGTCCAGCAATCCAATTTACTGGATATTTACCAGATGCAGAAACAACATACATTATTAAGCATACTCAAGCATTAATTCACCCACAAAAAGAAGACTTTGGAATGACAATTATCGAAGCAAATTATTGTGGAATTCCGGTGATTGCATATCAAGAAGGGGGAGCAACGGAAACTGTTACTCAGGGGAAAACCGGTGAGTTTTTTTCTGAACAGAATACGGATTCATTAATAAATGTAATCAAGCCTTTCAATCCATTAATTTATGTCAGGGATGAATTATTCAATAATGCAATTCGATATCGAAAAGAATTGTTTATTCAGAGATGGAAAGACTTAATAGAGACTTAAGATAATATTTATGTAGAAGCGAAATTTAACGGTATAATATACAATTAACAAGATGATTACCAAGAAAACGATAATCCCATTTATTTTGATTTTATCAGACTTTTTTATCGTATTAGTTTCGTATAGTTTGGCATATCTAATTCGAGATCGTATAAATGGTGTTACCCTAATTGGATTTTCTGAATTTTTCCTTTTCAATATTCTAGTCGCGAGTGTTTATATTCTAGTTTTTATATACATGGGTTTATATTCGTTACGCTTAAAAAAAGATCTAGTAGATCAACTTTTGGCAATTGTAATTGGATCTGTTGCATCCACAGGGATTATGGGTGCAGGAATATATTTCGGAAAGAATTTTGATTATTCACGGTTAATAATTGCTTTTGGTCTGATTATTTCAATTATTTTGATTTGGTTGATGCGGATATTTTTAAGAAATATTCAAAGATATTACTTTAAACAAAGTAAGTTAACTACTAAGATTTTAATCATTGGGTCGGGCGAAATATTAAAAATCACATTAAAAGGTTATCAGGCTGAGTGGAGTCTCGGATATGAAGTTGTTGGAGTAATTTTAACAAAACCAACCAATCTTGATTATTCACAAGTGCTTGTATCCTTAGAAAATATTGATTTGAATACATATTTATTATCAAATCATATCGATCAAGTGATTTGGGCTGAAGATTTTATTATCGAAAAAACTCAAGATATTATGATTGTATGTGAGGAACAGGGGATTGTATTTAAATATGTACCGAGTTTATATGGTAACGTAACAACTAAATTTTTTACCGAGGATATTGCAGGATTTCCCGTTATTGAGGCAAGGTCAACTAACTTTGATAATTGGACAAGTATTCTAAAACGATTTCTTGACATTTTCCTTTCTGTTTGTGGGTTAATTGTATTAACGCCTTTGTTTATTATTGTGGCAATTGCGATACGAATGGATTCATCTGGTCCAGTGTTCTTTATTCACAAACGTGTTGGTCGATATGGTAAAGAGTTTGAACTTTACAAATTTCGCAGTATGTCAATGATTATAAAAGATGGTCAACTGCTTCATTCAAATGCAAATACAGAAGTTGAAAAGATTAAAGAACAGCAATCGAATTATAAGTTGAAAGATGATCCAAGGATTACACCGGTAGGAAATTTTATCCGTAAAACTAGCATTGATGAGTTACCTCAGCTAATTAACGTTCTAAAAGGTGAGATGAGTTTAGTCGGACCGCGAGCTTATCTACGTAAAGAACTAGATTTACAGCTTGATAAGTTTCCTCAAACTCGTCCATTGGTAAGAAGGTTATTAACGGTAAATCCAGGCCTTACTGGTCTTTGGCAAATTTCTGGTCGGAGTAATGTGGATTTTGCCGAGCGAGTTGCTATGGATGCCCA
>CAZZFC010000040.1:0-6652 GCA_964653325.1 uncultured Candidatus Saccharibacteria bacterium
ATAACATCGTGCTTAAGAGCTTGATTAAATTAAGATATATTCTAGTTGGTTTGCTGATGGTTGTAATTATTCCGATATTTAAGGCACATGCAGTAACCAACACCTTTGTTGTTTCAACTCTATCAAAATCATTAAATTCAACGACCCAATATACATTAACATTTATTGCCCCTTATAATCTAATTGCTGCGATACCACCAGGTCCGGGGAATCCCGGTTCACCAGGATCAAATATTATGGTAAATAGTTATTATAATGGTCCACAAGAAACTGGTGCCGTAATCAATCTGGTGAATGCCGCGTTATCAAATACTTCTTCTGTAACTGGGAATATTCAATGGATGCCGGATTTTATGAATAGTATGACATCGTTGATGCTAACTTCCAATGTTAGTCAGGGAACCACCGTAAATTTGGTTTTAGATTCAGTTGTAAATCCAAGTGTGATGGGACAATATACGTTTAATCTTTCAATCAATGGCCCTTCGGGTGAATTCCGAGCGGAAAGAACAATGTTATTAGGAGTGGGGCAAACGTACATTGTTACGGGGAAAATCACTCGGGATGCAACCAATGTTGGAGTTAGCAGTGCATCGATCAATGCCAATCAAAAAACCGGTAGGATGTTTTTAAATACAAATGCGGATGATAATGGCAATTACTCGATTGAGTTACCCATTGGAGAGTGGGAACTTCGTGTTAACCCGCAGTGGGGTCAAGGCGGGCAATTAGTGGTGGATTGGTCATACACGGGGATGGGTAAAGTGGTCAATGTCATAGATCAAAACCTTACGAATGTCAACTTGGCGGTGATTTCGGCGAAAGCAACTGTCACCGGAAAAGTGATGAAACCAGATGGAACGCCTTTAACCATGGGAGGCATTGATATCCGTTCTAAAGATGGAATTGGTGTTAATGGTGGAGTTAATCAGAGTGGAGAATTTACGATTCGGGTACCGGAAGGGAGTTATAAATTAAATATATTTTCGCAGGATTCTAAGTACACCGCGCCTGCCCAGTCCGCATTTACAATATTAAATGATCAGACTAAAAATTTTGGGACGATAACCTTAGTTGAAAAGACTGCCCATATTAAAGGGAAAGTAGTAGATAAAATTACAAATATCGGGATTGCCGGAATTAATGTTGAAACCTGGAGCAGTGAAAGTGGCGGGTGGGGAAATACCCAAACCAATGCCGAAGGGATGTTTGATTTATTAGTGGCTTCTGGGACGTGGGAAGTTAATGTTCGTCCTGAACCCGGATCAGGCTATGCATTTGAATCCGGTCCACCGACCAGAATTACGATTGTTGAAAATCAAACGATTGAGGGATCGATTTTTAAACTCACTCCGGCAAACGCTAAAATCGTAGGCAGAGTAGTCGATTCCAGCGGTCAATTACTTGACAGTTTGTTTGCTTTTGTGATGGCCATGGAAGGCAATGGTGATCCTCCCAAACCCGGTCCTGGGACGGATGTTAGAGGTGGACTATTTACTTTACAAATTCCCGCGGGGACGTGGACATTAAGTGTGCAGCCTGAACCCGGATCACAGTATAGTTCCGCAGCTGCGAAAACGGTAACGATTGCCGATAATGAAACCCAAAATGTTGAATTAGTCTTAAAAAAGAACGATGCATTTATTATCGGTACAATCAGAAATGAAGCGGGTACTCCAATTACAGGATTACGGGTTGAGGTTTTTGCGGAAAATGGGCGAGGATCTTTTAAAATGGTCATGGTTAATGAAAATGATGGTACGTATAAAATGGGAGTGATTGGTGGAGACAGTTGGCATTTAGGTGTTTATATTGAATCGGGATTAGGATATATGATGCAACCACCGAGTGAAAGTAAAACAACCGTTGCTAGTGGCGCGGAAATTGTGAAAGATTTTAGTTTACTATCTACCAATGCCACAATTACTGGTCGGGTTTTGGACCCAGATGGAAATGGATTAAGCAATGTATTTGTTTTTGTGGATACAAATTTAGTTAAAGATAGTGATGTTTTGGGGATCCGAGTTGAAAATGCCGGTGGTCCGAATAAGGATTTGAAAAAAGGGATTCAAACCGGAAATTTAACTAATGCCGATGGGAACTTTAGTATTGCGGTCCCAGCTGGAGTATATGGAGTTGGGTCGGGCGCGCCTGCTTCTTTGGGATTAATTAATCCGGAACCACAGCGAGTTGTGGTTGGAGTTAATGCAAGTAGTGAAATTAATCTGCAATATCGAAAATCCAATGCCAAAATTACAGGATCTGTAATGTTGAATGGAGTTAAAAGTGAAGGGTTTGTTCGGGCGTGGAGTGAAAAAGGTGGCCATTCTGAAATGTATACCCGTACAGGTGATTTTGAATTAAATGTTGTGAATAATGATGTTTGGCATATTGGAGCTGATTTTGGAAAAGATCAAAAGTTTTACCGCAGTCAGGAATATGTGGTTACCGTTGTTACCGCAACCAGTTATACGCAAAATTTAACATTAGTCGAAACTGATTTTGATTTACCTCCAGCGACATCTCAAACCATTCAAGCTGCATCTGGCGGTACAATTCAACTGGAAAATGGTGCTAAATTAGTAATATCCGCCGGAGCCTTTGGGAGCTCAGGAACATATACGGTAACGATTACTCCAACCGCACGATTAACTAAAGAAAAAAATAATCGACCTCTCGCATTTGGTTATCAAATAAACGCCATCGACAGTAATGGACAAGAATTTACTTCACCCTTTAGTAGCTCGGTATGGTTAATTCTGCCTTATACGGATGAAATGCTCGCCGGTTTAGGGGTTATGGCAAGTGATTTAAATGCAAGCTTTTTTGATGATACTTCAAGCATTTGGCAAGGCGTTTCCAGTTTTACAGTTAATACTGATGACAAAACGATTGTCGCATCAATCCAACACTTTACTGACTTTGCGCTCACTACGGGTGACGCGGATAGTACCCCCCCAGCGAATCCCACCAGTGTTACGGCAACTGCGGGTGTAAATAAAGTCACAATAAGTTGGACAAAACCATCCGATACGGATTTAAAATATATTAATATTTATCGCTCCACAACAGCAAATGAAGTTGGCACGTTATTAAAACAGGTCAGTGATCTGACAAACGTCAGTTATGAAGATACCGGTCTTACCGCGGGAACCGCATATTACTATGTCTTGAAAGCAATCGATACGGTTGGGAATATTTCGTCCGGGACTGCTCAAGTCAATGCGATTCCAACTGCACCAGTAACACCGACTCCAACTTCATCACTTGAATTACCTGCTACCGGAGTATCTATCCAACAAGCCATTATTTTTTATCTTTCAAGAGGAATGGCGATCTTTATTGTGGGGATGTTACTGTGGGGGGTTTATCGACAAATACACTTGCTAAAAGTAGTTAAATAAATCTAATTTTCAGGGTATTATTAAATTATGCGTTTCTTGTTTAAATCACATTCTAAATTGATTATATTTGTAATTATTCTATTAGTAATTGGATTATTCGCAGTAATTGTTCATGAATGGTTGAATCAGGATACGATAATTACCCATACTAATAATTCTCCAATTGCAGATGAAGAGAAAGAAATGAACACGCCGACCACGACCCCAATTGAACCAATTAATCGTAATTTTAGTATTTATTATTTATCCGCAAAAATCAATGCTCCGGTGATCGCCAATGTTGATGGAAGTAAACCAAATGAGTATTTACCGGATTTATTAAATGGAGTTGCCCATTATAAACACATCGAATTTCCCGAAATTACCGTAGATGGTGCTTTCCCGGGAGAGGTTGGAAATATATTTTTATATGGTCATTCCCAAATTCCAGGAGCGGATATGAGTGGCTATAAGGGAGTCTTTAATTCGCTGCCGAATATTGCAATCGATGAAATAGTTTCGGTTTTTTATCAAGGGAATGAATATCGGTATCAAGTAAAAGAATCAAAAGTAATTGAAAAAAATCAGATTGAATATCTCGGTCATACAGAAAAAGAAACACTAACTCTAATGACTTGTTGGCCGTTGGGCTTAAACACCAAAAGATATATTGTTCGGGCAGTACGAATATAATATGTGCGAAACGATGGTAAAACCTGAAGTTGAATCAACCGTTTACGTAAAAGAATTAGTCGAATTTAATCCCGAAATTGACATGAGTTATTTACAGCAAATTGATCCGGATGGTGAAAATGCGTGGAGTGCATTTGGTATGGAGAACTGTTTTAATCTGCGATATTTTATTGTGGTTGGGAATAATGGGCAGCGTTTGGGAATTGTAGGGGTTTATGATACGGCTGATGAAGTCAATATTACTCATGTGGTGATTGATCCAAAATATCGGGGAAAAGGATTATTACCGAAGTTTTATCAGCAGTTAATGGCACGAACCGGTTGCACTAAATTAGTGGCAACGATAGATCGAGAAAATATGGCGTCAATAATTTCCCATGAACGAGCTGGGTTTATTAAAACCAGTGACGAAGCGTATGAAGAGGAGTTTAATAAGTTTAAATATGTTTTTTCGGAATAAATACACGATACCAGAGGGATTTCTCACCATTCGCTTTGCTTAGGATTCGAAATGACAATAGTCACGAAATGTTATGATCATTGAGAATTGCAGCACATAAATTACGTTGGATTAAATGATAAAATCTTAAATATGGTGAAAGTATTTAAGGATTCAGTTTTACCTGAAGATATTATTAAACTTCAAGAAGAATATCCTGGGTATATCAAGGTGGTTGTTGACTTAAGAAATAATTGGATTGCCGCAGGTGGTGAATACCATGTTGATTGTGAACAGTTGCTGGCAGATGAAGGAAGTTCGCATGCCGATATGTGGGGTGGAGGATATAGCGTTAGCACTAAAGAGGTGGATTATTTTGCGATGTCAAACTACCGACCAGCGGATGGACGAGTGACCTATGAAATTGCGGATCAAAGGATCCGTAATCAATTCAAAATAATCGTTGAGTCATTTTTTAATAAATAATATGCAAACTCAAAAAGATAATATTAAAAACGATTTACGCCGCGTATCAAAATGGGCGTGTGAAGCAACCAGCGATTTACCAATTGCGCAAATGAATGTATTTTTGACTCACGCGCAAAAAGGATTGGAAAACCTTAAGATTGATAATGTATCCAAATTGAAAGAAGATTTAAAAGAATACCAAAATCAACTTCCGATGATTCAAGATGATTTAGAACGAATTCGTTGGGCAGAAAAAGTACTGACATTAAGTTGCCGAATTTAATATAATATACGTATGCCAGACCCAAAACGTGAGCAATTAAATCTTCAGGAACTGAAAGTGCAAATTGAAAGATTACAAGGAACAATTGTCCGTGAATCTACTCTGGGTGAAAATGACGAACGACGAGTATTGTTTGTGCAAGGGTTGGGTATGCTTCGAGATGCAATTCGCAACGGTGGTTATGTTGGAACTCCATTTGCGAATGTCGATGTTTCAGAGTGGTTAGGATATGACATTCCAACTAGAGATGAGATTGTTGCGAGATTAAAAGAAGCGCGAACCACTCAAGAAGCAATTACCCTAATGCGACAAGAAATTACCACTCAATTAGAGCAATCTCGCCAGTGGCAACAAGAATCATGGGAAAGAGTAATCGCTGGGCATCCATTGACTCCAGATGAATCTGATCCAATGATAGTGCATCGTTGGCAATTCCAAAAATCACGAGATTTTGATCGCTATATGCAACTTCAGGGATTTGATAGTGGGTTGCAAAGTTTGGGCTACGTTTGCGATGAAGGTGAGTTACGACAAATGGATTCCTTAAATGCGGAAGCCTTGGTGTATAAGTTAGATCACTCAATGGATCGCAGAACTTACGAGCAAAATGCCTACAGGAATATAATTTCAGGTAGAATATAGTTTATGTTATTAATTGTTTCCGGATTAATTATCGGAATTAGCCTGTTACTATTTGCAACGAATAGTTTTGTAATCTCCGCGACAAAACTTTCGACTGCGTTAAAAGTTTCTCCCTTAGTAATAGGCGTAATTTTTGTGGCGATTGGAACGTCATTACCGGAACTGGTTGTTTCGATCTTTGCTTTAGGTAGAGGGGATGCGGGATTGGCGTTTGGGAATATTATTGGTTCAAACATCGTTAATATATTACTGGTTTTAGCTATTGGAATTATTGTTGGGAATTTGCACATTGGTAGTTTTAAAACTCAGCGTAACGGACTTGTGATGATTGGGTGCACCTTTTTGTTTGTATTATTAAATATCTTAAATATTCCAAGTGTGATTTGTGCGGTGATTTTATTATCGTTGGTAGTTGGTTTTGTTTATTTAGAATATACCTGGGGTGTCGAAGGGCGATTAGCCGAAGATGCAAATTACATTACTTCGGAAAATTCCAAAATGGGTCAACGTGAATTATTTATTTTTTTTCTATCGATAATTGGAATTTTTGTGGGTGGAGTATTAATTGTAAATAATGTGGAACTATTCGCGGCGTATTCTGGTTTATCGACAACGATTTTAGGTCTTTCACTTACCGCTGTGGCAACTTCTTTGCCGGAATTACTAACCTCAATAATTAGTGAACGTAAAGGTCAAGATAAAATCATGGTGGGTAATATTATTGGCAGTAATATTTACAACCTT
>CAZZFC010000041.1:0-6629 GCA_964653325.1 uncultured Candidatus Saccharibacteria bacterium
CGATTTTAATGAGTTTTATTGGATTTATTTTTGCTGCACCAGGGGCGGTAATAATTAGTGGACTTGTTACCCAAGAAGAAAATGGACGAATTTCAATGGCTGGTCCGGTATCAAATTTAATCTTGGCATCAGTTTTTTACTTTATAGCTAAGTTCGGACTAATTTTATTGCAGCCGATGGTTCCAATTTCATCCATGATCGTAATTACTGAATTTGTTCAGATTTCAATTTCTATCAATGCTTGGTTAGCGTTCTTTAACTTACTTCCGTTCGGGCCATTAGATGGGGTGAAAATTATGCAGTGGTCACAGAAGACTTGGTTTGGATTAGTGTTAATTGCGGGATTTTTTATATTCTTTTTGCAGTAAAGAAGGTGTTTAATAATCGTTTCTTAAAAAAGCAAATGCGCTTTTAATTTATATTTTGGAACGATGATTTTTTTATACAAACTATATTTTTCACACCTTAGGAGTAGGATTGTGATAGATGACGGATTTTGGATTTGCTTTGGGAGTAATTTGGATTAGTTTCAGTATTAAATAGATGAATACTTATCAAAAAACAATACTTTAAATGATTAGTTTAATAAGTAATAGTGAATAAACAAAGGAATTGTTGGCAGACGCTTGACAAGACTGCTTATTGTGTTACGATTTTAAAACCATGGGATTATTCGGACCAAAAGAAAAAAATATACCAGATCAAGATAAACCTGAAATTCAGGGAAGTTCAATTAATACGCCTCAGGTTTTGCCGGTAATTGCCCTTAAAAATACGGTGATCTATCCGCATACCGTAGTTCCGGTTTTTTTTGAAGACAAAAATTCACTAAGTGCTTTAGATGAAGCGCAAGCTAAGGGAGGGGTAATTGGGGCATTTACATTAACAGAAAAAGCTCGTGAGAGGTTTGATCAAAGTTCATTGACCGAAGTTCAATTATCAGATGAACAAGTAAAGGCGAAAAAGGCAGATAATCCTCAAGTCGAAGCCGAGGATTTATATGCAATCGGAACGGCGTGTAAAATCTTTCGGGTAATGCCGGTGACTGGTCGGCAAGGCGCGATGGTGGTACTGCAAGGATTATCAAAAGTAAGACTAATTACAGCCTTTCGTAAAACGCAATTTTTAACCGCTAGTGTGGAAGATGTGGCCGATATCTCAATTGATAATAAGGAAGTCCGGGCATTAATGAAAAATGCACTCGGAAACGCGCAGAAGATTATTCAAAATACCCCTTACTTACCTCAGGAATTACAAATTGCACTGGAAGATTTAGATGATCCATTAAAGTTTGTGTATTTACTAGCGACTTTGGTGAGATTCGATACCACTGAAAAACAACAGATTTTAGAAGAACCACAGGTGATTGAAAAGTTAAAGAAAACCGCCGCAATATTATCCCGCGAACTTGAACAAATTGAATTAGGCGGCAAGATTGTTTCAAATGTGAAAAAAGAGTTTAATAAAATGAGTCGGGAGGCTTTTTTACGCCAGCAGTTAAAAGAAATTCAACGCGAGTTAGGTGAGGAAGATGAGGGTCAACGTGAAGCTCGTGAGTATCGTGACAAATTAAATAAAGGCAAATTTCCGGATGTGGTTAAAAAAGAGTTGGAGCGTGAAATTACGCGAATTGAAACCATGCACCCGCAATCTTCGGAGTATCAAGTCATCCGAACTTATATTGATTTGGTTTTAGAGCTTCCTTGGGCAACCAAAGATCGTAAAGCAATTGATATTAAAAAAGTCGATAAGACCTTAGAGGAAGATCATTATGGGTTAAAAGATATAAAGCTTAGGATTTCTGAATATTTGGCAGCGCAAAAATTAAATAAAAGTCATCGCGGGCCAATCCTATGTTTTGTGGGGCCTCCGGGAGTAGGTAAGACTTCCCTCGGTAAATCAATCGCTAGAGCCTTAGACCGAGAATTTGTCAGGATTAGTTTAGGTGGGATGCATGATGAGGCCGAAATCCGTGGTCATCGGCGTACTTATGTTGGGGCAATGCCAGGTAAAATTATTCAAGCCCTACGTAGGGTGGGGAGTAATGATCCTATTTTTATGTTGGATGAAATCGATAAAGTCGGTAATGATTACCGGGGTGATCCTTCCTCCGCCCTTTTGGAAGTACTTGATCCGGAGCAAAATAATACTTTTCACGATCACTATTTGGATTTAGATTATGATCTGTCAAAAGTCCTATTTATCGCTACCGCCAATACGTTAGATACAATTCAACCGGCTTTACGGGATCGGATGGAAATAATTGAATTAACTGGGTATACCGATGTTGAAAAGGTGAAAATCGCCCAAAGATTTTTATGGCCAAGAGTGTTAGAGCGTCATGGTTTAAAGAAAAGTGAGATTAAGATCAACGATTCGATAATTCAGCTAGTTACGGATGAATATACTCGCGAATCGGGGGTGCGGAATTTAGAGCGGGAACTTGCTCGGATCGCTAGAAAATGTGCTTATCAGAAAGTTACTAAAAAGGTTAAATCAATCACGATCAATGAACCAAGAATACGCGAGTATTTAGGATCGCAAAAAGTGTTTTCGGAAGTTGCAGCACGGACAGCCCAAGCGGGAGTTGCGACGGGTTTGGCATATACCACCGCTGGGGGGGAGATATTATTTATTGAAGCGACGAAAATGCCAGGCAGTAAGCATTTTACCCTAACTGGTTCCTTGGGGGATGTTATGAAAGAGTCGGCCCAGGCGGCATTTAGTTTGGTTCGGGCTAGGGCGGAAAAGCTTGGGATTGCAAAAGACTTTTTTAGTAAACACGATATTCATTTGCATGTGCCATCGGGTGCGGTACCCAAGGATGGGCCAAGTGCTGGAATTACGATAACTACCGCGCTAGCATCTTTAGCGATGAATAAATTAGTCCGTAATGATATTGCCATGACCGGTGAAATTACACTCACAGGATTGGTAGTTCCGATTGGTGGAGTTAAAGAAAAAGTATTAGCCGCAAAAAGGGCGGGAATAAAAGAAGTGATATTACCGTATAAGAATAAGGTAGATATTGAAGAGATTAATAAGCACGATAAAGATCTTTTAAAAGGAATGAAATTCCACTTCGTGGAGAGAATCGAGGATGTTTTACAGGTCGCCATTAGATCCTAGCCGATAGTGTGCGGGAATTAAGCAATTGTCGTATACAAGTACTTATTGGCCCCGCGAAGGCATGAGCGGTTAGTTCCCACAAAGTTATCCACTAATACTTGACAAGGGGTTGTTTGGAGTATATAATTGATCATGTACTTTTAGTAATACGCCTAGTTCCCAGTGTTTGGCTCAGAATAATTGCGAATGCGATTCCCTTCTTGGCTGAGCACTTGGATCTGGGCGTATTTTTTTAGGTATTAGGAGTTTTGATCTAATCTGAATTTCATTGTTAAAAATAATTACTAATAAGTACAAAATATATTTTTAAGTTAGAATGTATAATCTTGATAAGTCGAGTTTATAATTGCTCGTGAATTTGCCGTTTTGAAGAAGTGAAGCGACTGAGAAATCGCTTTTTTATTTTAAACTAAGGGATTTCTCACTGCGTTCGAAATGACAGGAAATAATAGAATATAATTAGTTGAGTTTTAGGAAGAATGTTCCGACAAGTCGGGACTAATTCTGCTACCGAAAAACATACGTTTTTCGAGCATCATTGAGGGACGATGCCCCACAAGGGGGCTAATTCCAGCATCGAAAAAGTTGAACTTTTTCGGCTATCATTTAGGGCGGATAGCTCAGTTGGTCAGAGCGCGAAGCTTATACCTTCGTGGTCGTAGGTTCGAGTCCTACTCCGCCCACCAAAATTGGAAGGTAAAAGATTGCTGGTACGGATTAAATGGATTGTAGGTTCGCCACAGTTATTCAACGTGGCAGCCATATCGTATGATATGGCGAGTCCTACTCCGCCCACCAGGGGAACTAATTCCACTAACCGAAAAGAATTAACTTTTCGAGTGTCATTGAGGGCCTGTAGCTCATTTGGTAGAGCGCTAGCATCGCACGCTAGAGGCGGTCGGTTCGAGCCCGATCAGGTCCACCAAACCGTTTCTGAATCAAATAAAAATCAAACCCCATCTGTTAATTGTTATAATAAATTTATGGAAAAAGTTGATTATAAAAAGAAACTAAAAGACCTATATCAGGTTAAACTTGGTAAGCCAGCTGTAATCCAAGTACCAAAAATGAACTTTATTATGATTGATGGCAAAGGTGATCCGAACACCAGCCAAGAATACATCGATGCAATCCAGACCCTTTACCCAGTAGCCTATACAATTAAATTCACCTGTAAAAACAAGTATGACACGGATTTTGGTGTTATGCCGCTTAAAGGATTGTGGTGGACGGAAAATATGGCGGATTTTAGTATGGAGGATAAAAGCAATTGGTTGTGGACTGCGATGATTTTGCAACCCGATGTTGTAACTGAAGATATATACAACCAAGCAGTTATCCAAGTTAAAGAAAAGAAATCTCCTAAATCTTTAGATAAACTACGTTTTGCGTCATTCGACGAAGGTCAAGTCGCCCAAGTTATGTATATTGGTCCGTACTGCGATGAAGGACCGATGATTCTAGAGTTACACAAATTCATTAAAGAACAAGGAGGTTCATTAAACAAAAACAATAAGCATCACCATGAAATATATTTATGTGATCCTCGCCGAACCGATCCAGCTAAACTGAAAACAATAATTCGCCAGCCTTTTTAAAACAAGTTAATTTTAGCTTGATTTAGCAGGTTACAATTAGATTTATTGCTGATCAATGGATAAAACATTAAAATCTTGGCTTCTTTTATTTCGAGTTAAACAATGGGTAAAAAATGGGTTAGTTTTTGCGGCGTTGCTATTTTCCAAAAATGTTTTTAATTTATCTCAATTAAAACTTGCCATATTCGCATTTATCGCTTTCTGCATTACTTCATCAGCAGTGTATATTTTTAATGATATTTTAGATTTTTCATCGGATCAAAACCATCCCGGTAAAAAGTTTCGACCAATTGCGCATGGTGATATATCTAAAAAGCAGGGATTAATTGTTGCGATATTACTATTAATGATTGGAATATTAATTGGCATATGGGTTAATACGCAATTTGCTATTTTGTTATCGATATATTTTATGATCAACATTGGTTATTCACTGGTATTTAAGAAAATTGTGATGTTAGATATTCTGATTGTTTCAATGGGGTTTGTGTTGCGGGCAATTGGCGGTGCTTTGGCAATTAATGTGATTTTCTCTAACTGGCTACTAGTTACGACTTTATACTTAGCTATATTTTTAGTCCTGGGAAAGCGTCGAAATGAATTGATTATTTTAGGTGATGAAGCGAAAAATCACCGTAAGATACTAGGCGAATATTCCCAAGTAATGCTAGATAATTTAATCATGATTGTAGCCGCAGCCAGTTTAGTTAGTTACAGTTTATATGCCCTAAATCCGGTAACAATTGCTCATTTTGGATCAGAAAACTTAATTTATACTCTTCCAATTGTGATTTATGGATTATTCCGTTATTTATATTTAATTTATAAACATCAGGATGGAGCCGATCCGTCGAATACGCTTTATTCGGACATTCCACTCCTAATTACGGTTATTATTTGGGGGATTGTGGTTACTTCAATTTTGTATATTCCAGGACTTAAATAATTGGTGTTTGTTATAATTTTATTGTGAACAATCACTGGAAAATTGTGTTTGCGGTGACGATTCTAAATATCCTTGGTGAATGTGCGATTCGGGGATTAGGAGCAATTGAAAAATACCCCCAATTATTTATTGCAATACCCATCATTTATTTTACCTACGCGTGCGTTATTGAAGATTCTATTTCTCGTTATAAATTAAAAGATAAACAAACATATATCTTGGGAATGAGTTTGTGTTTTTTGTGGCAATTATGCATGCCTCTTGCTGTAATGGCGCCACCGCGAATCTTGGGTTTAAATATTGGAGTTTTGATCTTTATCAATATTTTGATGTGGCCAGCAGTTCAAACGGTGTTATTTTTCTATATTGCTCAGCGTTTATTTCCACGAGATAATAATCAACCATTTTTGGGATTAAAAGTTCGGAATCTAATGATTGCACTTTTTTGTGGGGTAACTCTTGTAATGCACCTAGGTTTTGGTTTGATCGGTTATCAAAATATTATCGGGGTAGTTGTGCTAATTTTGCTTGGGGTGGGGTGTTTGAGATGGTTTAAAAATTCATTACAAAAGTTAGATAGCCAAGCGAACAAGTTTAATAGCCGTTTTATCGATGGAATTGGAGGAATTACGATTATTCTTCTCGTCTATGCCGCATTTTTTATTCCGATGAAAACAATTGCCTACAACGAAGTTCATTTACTTAATCAAAATGCTTTTGGATTATTGATGCTGATGACATTAATCGTGCCTCTTTTTATGTTGTTTTATCGGATGAAGAGTAAAAACACAATCCCGGTTTAAAGATATGTCTATTCTGCTATGAGAT
Organism: uncultured Candidatus Saccharibacteria bacterium; assembly: GCA_964653325.1. GTDB lineage: Bacteria > Patescibacteriota > 4484-211 > 4484-211 > CAZZFC01. Next base: position 6,502 of record CAZZFC010000041.1, read on the forward strand.
AATTTATTTGTCGCGTATTAACAACTTCACTTAAGGAGGTTCAATTATGTGGCCGACATGGAATCGAGAACGGTTTGAAAAGGGGTCGTCACAAGGCAGAGATCTACCTGACGATCAGCGGTGTATTG
>CAZZFC010000042.1:0-6509 GCA_964653325.1 uncultured Candidatus Saccharibacteria bacterium
TAAAGTGCAAGATTGGTTAAGGGAAAGATAATGGGTGATTTACTAATCCATTGAACGGAAGGTGGAAACCAACCGGCTGGGTTTGAAAAACTTTGGAGTTCCTTTAGATTCGCCATGAATCGAGGGTCTGGTAAGGGGTTAAAAATACTAGCGGACTTAAACATATAAGGATCTCCAACCCGGATTGCAAAATACATCGACAATATAAAAACGAGTCCAAAAGGAACAAAGAGTAGGTATTTTTTCTGTTTGATTATATGTTGCGTTAATCCATAAATAAGAACGATTCCGATAATCGGTGAAAATAAAATTACGGAAATTTTACATGCGAGTGCTAATCCAAAACTAATGCCAACCCCAATCCAGTTTCCCAAAAAGGATTTAATTGGCTGATTGGAGCGAATCGATTCAATTAAGCACAGAAGAAAATATAAAGTTAAAGCGGTAAATAAATTTGCGAAAGTATCAGTTGTAAAGAAATGAGCAAGTTGAATTGGTAAAACCGAGATAGCATAAATATAACAGGCCAATTCGGGTAGATATTTAAATCGAGGATATTTATTTAAAGATAGGTCGTAAAGTTTTCGACCAATTAGATAAATAACTAACAGAGTTACTAAATCAGCATAAGCAGAAAGGGTACGACCCGCAATTGCATAATCTTCAAGGGAATTGATATTTTTTATTGAACCATATAATTTTAAAATTGTGGTTGGGAATGTTCCGTATACAAAAAAATTCCGGTTATTATTATAAGGACTTAATTTGGACGTGTCGGGATTAAAGTATTCAAGCATAGTTGGCGGTAGTTTTGCATCATATGTATACATCAACAAAAAACGCTCGTCAGGATGGAGGAAAAATTTCTGATCCCAAGCTAAATTAGTTAATCGGGTATAACCACCGATTAATATAATGATGAATAATAATATAAGGCGTAGTGGTTTTTCTTTCATGGCAGTTTGGTAAAGACTTTAATCTCGGGATGATCGAAAACCGAAAATGTTTCATCCGGCTTTATCGTATTAAACATACAATTTAAAGTAAAGATATTACATTCTACCAAATTACGATCAAAGTTTGCGACTTGCTGCCACTGACCAGCGTTAAAAACAAAATCATAAAAGCGGTAGCCATCGGGATATTTGTTGGGTAAACGGAATCGGGTAGAGTAAATTCGTGGGCTGGTGCTAATAAAGATTTGACTTTGATTTAAATCTTCCCAAATTTTATCTGGATAATATTCCATGTCGTAGAGATTTAATAATGTCATGTTTTGTACGGAAAATACTGAGTTAAATGGTACGATTCCCAGGTCATAGATTTCGGCGGTAACTGTCGCATGGGGATTTAGGTTGTCCGTAGCCCAGACAGCGCCTTGCAAACGGGTATCTGGTTGCAAATATAAAGTAAAAAAACTAAGTCCGGCTCCGATTGTCCAAACCAAGATAATAAAGGTTAATGGTTTAAATAAAATCTGAAGCTGGGTTTTAAATTTGAGTATTACTAAAACAATAATAATTACTAAAAATGGTAAAGATGGAATCATATAACGAGTCCACTTTACATACATGACAAAGTTAGATGCAAGATAAGCACATGTAATTAAAAGTAACATGATTAGTTGTGAAACTTTGGGATTAATCTGGAATGATTTGGCAATTGCCAGAAAAGAAATCCGTAAAGTATTGAATCCTAAATATATTAGCGTAATCACCGCAAGGATAGTAAGCGGGATGGTAAGGACAAACGGAAAAACTTTCGTCAGCTGATAAATCACGGGAATGGTGCCAATAAATTGTTGGGTGTAAAAAACCGGTAAAATACCGCGGGCAACATTACTTTCATAATTAAAAGCTCCCAGAAATCCTTTAAAATCAAGAATATTATATGGGGAAGCAATAAAGCCAACAAATATAATTATCAAAATCGACAGGATGTGTTTTCTAGAGAATATAAACAAAAAATTAATGCGGCGATTTTGGTTATAAAATTCAATGGCTAAACAGATTGATACGAGTGGGATAAATACGAGGGATGTGATCTTAGTCGCAATGCTTAAGCCGATTGTCAGAGCTAATAAATACAAGTACTTTGATTGTGCCGAAGATAAATATTGCATGACCCAGATTAACATTAGTAAATACATAAACGTAAGATAAGTTTCAAAAGTCATAAAGTGAGCAAACTGAATCATGCCGGGTAGAAAACAAACAAACCCGGCTCCAATGAGTGCGGCGATTTCCTGATTTTTTTTAGTTTTAAGTAACTGTTTAATAATGTAATAAGTGAGGTAAATAATCACAGTGGAAAGAAGTGCCGACAAAAACCGGCCAATTAAAACATACTGTGAAAATTCGAGTAAATTTCTAATTCCCAGTTTTGTCGTGACATACGCAATTGAATAGATGGTATAAATCGGCAGTGAGCCATACGCCCAAAATTTTGGATTAAGCTGACCTTGATCCAAATTAAGGTTGCTGATGGCGATCGCAATATTGCGTTCATCTGGGTGAAAATTATACCCTTGATCCCAGTTTAGGTTGTAGAATCGTAAGAATGCACCAATGAGAAGAATTACGACTAAAAGTACTTTTGGATTGAGCCATTTTTTGAACATAACTAGCTTGAGTATACCAATTGCCACTTGAAAAAATAAGTATCCTATAGTATGATTAAAATGTAATTTAATATCCTACCGTGAGGTGAGAACATGAAAAGGTATTCAACCTTCCCAGGGTTGGAATATACCCTGGTCTTTTCCATCGTTGGTTTGGTTATTTTCGCTCTTCAATGGAGCGCCTCCCACTAGGGGAGAAGAGGCGGGGTTGGTTTAGTCCAGCCCCACCTGCATTTTTTATCAAAATCCCATTTGTGATTCCGAAGAAACAATTATCAACTGACAAATTTCAAATGTATTTCAATCAAAAGGGATTTCTCTACTTGGGTTGGAATGATAACCTTAACTTGAGTTTTTGGGTTTGTTTTTAATAAATTTCCCATCAAATTAAGGTATAATTAAATTGCCTAAAGGTAAGTGGGTGATCGCTCCAATTTAACTATTGGAGAGGAAAGTCCAGACTCCACAGGGTAAGGGTTGGAGTGTAAGCTCCGACGTATAAGTTCGATGAAAATCGAACGAAGCGCTGGTGTTCTTTTAATGAAAATTAACTGAAACAGAAAGTGAATTAACACTTGCTGAGACCCACAGAGACGAACAAAAATCTAAGGTGCAAACTATGATTTTGACGTGAAACGCGGGAATCCCACCTGGAGCAACTCCCGAACGGTGTGGTAAGCTCACCCGGCAACTTCGAGCAATCGGAGACATACCAAAGACGGAGGCATTAGAGAGATGATTACCTAAAACAGAATCTGGCTTACGGCTTACCTTTAGGCAACTTAATTCACCTACGCAATCGCAGAAACGATATCATATTTGCTACGGTGGATTTCAGCTCTGATAATGTCATTTATATATAATCTTGTTGTTTAGTCGAGGGAGCCTCAATTATGCTATGATCGAGCTAATAAATTTTAACCTTTTATGATGCCCCTTCGGATAATTCAAACCGTTTTAGTCTTAATCTTTGTAGGTTATGTAGTATTAATAATTCTACCGGATCAATCTCCCAGTGAACAAGTGTTGGGGGTTAGAGATATTCAAAATCTAATAATTAACTCTTCGGAAATAGTTGATCAATATCAATTATTATCAACCAAATCTAGCTTTACTCAAAAGGAAGTGGTAGAGATAACAAACATTTCATTTTCCGAAAAAACAATTATGACTGACCAGTTATTTATTGGTGAATCACGAGTCACTCAAGATGGCGTTAATGGGGAGATTACGGAGACATATCAAGTTTCATATTGGCAGGATGAAATTGTTACAAAGGATTTGATTAAATCGGGACGAACAGAACCTATCGAAAAAATTATTGAAAAAGGAACCAGGAAAAACATTCGGACTCAAAATACTCCAGATGGACAAATCACTTATTATGATGTGTTAAGGATGCGTTCCACCAGTTACGATGATGAGTGTAAAGGATGTACCGGTAAAACATATTTAGGTACCGAAGTTACAAAGGGTGTGTGTGCGGTTGATCCGAAAGTTATTCCCTTGCGAAGTCGACTATATATTGAAGGATATGGTTTTTGTAAAGCTGAAGATATTGGTGGGTCCGTGAAAGGTAATATTATTGATTTAGGATTTGAAGATGCGGGTGAAGTAAACTGGGGAACACGGACGGTAACGGTTTATATTCTGGAGTAATTTATTTATTGGCTTTTTTTAAAAATCGTAAATTATGTAACTCCCGGATAAAAATAAACACGATGCTAAATGTAAGAGTGGTGATAATAAATAATTTTTTTCCGGCCGGCATTGTGTACAAATAGGCAAAAACGATTGGTGGAAGCAAAAATTGCGCGATACGGTCTTCTCGCGTTGGAGGCAAAATTGAAAATGTAATATTTAAAGTTTCATCTAAAAACATAAGTGCCGCACTAATTAAATTAAGCAAAATACTGGGTTGGGTTAAATCAATTTTCCCTAAAAACATTAGATTAAATGGTTCGGTTTGTTTGGGAATCCATGAGTATAAAAGGTGAAGATCGTCTCCAATTAAGCCTTTACTAAATACCCGCCAAAGAATAAGAGCAATCGAAAGCTGAATCACCAAGTTGATAATCTCAAAACGAATGGTGTTTTTATTCGATTTGATTAATTCATTTTTTAACGAAACAAATTTTAACGGTTCGTCATGCTTATATTTTTTTTCTATCTCATGAAAATTCCTACCGATTCGTAAACGGTCTTCTTCGGATTGAGTTGCCGCAAAAGTTAATGGTAGCATCGCAAAACGGATTAAAAGTGAAAAGACAATCACCGCAATTCCCATATCGGCACCTGGAAAGACTTTTGTAATTCCTTCGTAAACTAATACCAGTGCGTTGAGGAAAGGTTGATAAAAAATTGTAATTAATAAATCAGTCATGATTATTTACCAAGTATAAGTATCGTATACCCAGTCAATTAATGAAATTGTGTCGGTTTCGCGTTGCCCACTTCGCATTACAACTACAATTATATTATGCTGATCCCGACTTACATGGGTTACCAAAACCCCTTGAGCAGTGGCAGTCCAACCAGTTTTAATTCCATTAATCCCATTAAATTTTCCTAACAGTGAGTTGGTATTATGCAGTGGATAGATTATTTTGGGATTAATTGCGGAATAGAGAGTGGTATCTTTCGTGTTCACAATTTGCTGAAATAATGGGAACTTATATGCATAATCAGCTAAAATCGCTAAATCTCGCGGTGAAATATAGTGATTTACTGAATCATAACCAGTTGGGTTGTCAAACTTAGTGTTAGTTAAATGTAACTTCGTGACTAAATCGTTCATGGCATCAACGAATCCGTCATATCCATCAGGGTGATTAATTGCCAGTACGTAAGCGGCATCATTACCCGAGTTAACCAACATGCCAATCAGTAAATCATTTATTGTAAGAGAATCACCAGGGATTAAATTCATCCGACTTCCATCAGACTTGGCAAAGATATCTGCTGGAATTGTGACAACTTGTTTTAAGTTATATTGCTCAAGAACCACGACAGCTGATGCAATTTTAGTTGTTGAGGCAGGGTAGGTTGAGATATCACCATTTTTTGAATAAAGGGGTGAGTATGATGCTTGATCAATCACAATTGCGGCTTCGGCTAAAATTGCGGGCGAACTCGTTGAAGAATTTTTAAATGGGACAGCGTTTGGAGTGATATCAACATTTACGATTGTGCCTAATATCTCGAGTTGTTCGGGAGTTGTTGGAATTGGTTGGTTGGGTAGCGTTTGATTAATAATTAATCCTAAAAAAATAATACCAAGGAGTGAAATGATGCCAATGTTTTTGATGGCGTGGATATGATTTTTAAACATGATACGAAAGCTTTCTAACCCGTATTTTACAGTAATTACTCAATTAATAGTAAAATACAGGATGAAAGGGTTTGCCCATAAAAATATCAAATGATCCAACCAATTATTAATACCAAATCAATAATTGAGACTTTACATATGATTGGTGTACAGCCGAGTAAATCACTTGGTCAGAATTTTTTAACTGATCAAAATGTGATTGATAAAATAATCGCGCAATGCAGTCAGCACCAAAACATCCTGGAAATTGGGAGTGGGTTTGGGGCACTTTCGATTCCGCTAATTAATCAAGGTAAAAATTTAACGATTGTGGAATTCGATAAACGTCTGGCTGAATTTTTACAGCAGGTAATTAGGGTTAATCAACACGAAGCGAAAGTGCAGATCTTTGATGAAGATTTTTTGAGATTTAAGTTAACCGATAATTTCACAAGTGGGATGGTAATTAGTTCCTTGCCATATCAATCAGCTTCGCCGATTCTTCACCGTTTGATTATTGAATATTTTCATTTGTGGGATAAAGGAGTTTTTATTATGCAAAAAGAAGTTATCGACAAG
>CAZZFC010000043.1:0-6494 GCA_964653325.1 uncultured Candidatus Saccharibacteria bacterium
ATATTTAAAATCATCTGAATCAGGATAACCAAGCGTAGTTAGCGGCCACTGGCCGGATGAAAACCAGGTGTCAAATGTGTCGGTTTCTTGCAATACTTTTTCACTAGGAGCATCTTTCGGATTAAGATAATACTTGGTATTAGTTGGTGCGATTAAGTTTTGTAAGCCATTTTTGATCGTGGCAAAATCATATTGATCTTTTAGATTTCCATACGTTCCGTTGATACGATTTTGATTTTTATCTAAAAATGTAATTTCGATATTTAGGTTTTCGGATAAATCGTACCAAGCCGGAATCTGTGGACCCCAAACAATTTGTCGGCTGATATTCCAGTCGGGTGCCGTTTCGAGCCAGCGGCGTAATTCACCCTCAAATCTTTCCGGGAATACATGTACTTGTTTTTGATCTAAAACTTTTAGGACTTGATCAACGAGTGGTTTGATTTTTATATACCACTGAGGAACTAATAGCGGTTCGATGACGGTTTTACATTTGTAGCAAGTGGCGACGGAATGGGTGATGGGTTCTTCCTTTATAAGCAGACCAGTCGATTTTAAATCTTCGGTCACTTTGGTACGAGCTGGTTTGGGATACATTCCTAAATACGGTTCAGGGACGTTAATTGTTTTACCATCCCGCCCTATCACACTCAACCGCTCTAAATTATGACGCTGCCCGATTTCAAAATCCGTTTGATCATGGCCAGGAGTGATTTTTAGGGCACCAGTTCCGAAGTCTTTTTCAACCGCTTCATCTGCAATTATTGGGATCTCTTTATTTAGTATAGGGATAATCGCAGTTTTACCAACTAAGTTTTTATATCGATCATCATTAGGATTTACGGCAACTGCCATATCGGCAAAAATTGTTTCGGGTCGGGTCGTGGCAATCGTAATTGTTTGATAGTTAAGATAATATAAATGGTCCTCTTTTTCGGTATGGTCAATTTCAAGGTTCGAAAATCCAGTGCCGCATTTGGTACAGTAATTGACCAAACGTTCGTCACGATAAATTAATCCGTCTTGGTGGAGTTTGCGAAATGTATTAAAAACTGTTTCTAAAATTTTTGGATCAAGTGTATATTTTTCCCGACTCCAATCTAAACTAAATCCCAGCCGCCGCAGTTGAGAAGTGGCCAGTCCGCGATTTTCTTCGACGAATTCATGAATCATTTTATATAAAGTATGGCGATCAAAATCAAAACGGGATTTGTCTTCTGTACTTAATTTTTTCTCAAACACAAACTGGGTTTCAATTCCCGCGTGATCGGTGCCTGGTAAATATAAAGTTGGGTCACCGAGCATACGATGGTAACGGCATAAAATATCTTCAACCACATACAACACATGACCGGCATGTAAGGGTGCATTCGCATTTGGTGGCGGAAGTAAAATTGTAAACGGTTTCTTTTTTGGATCAATTTTAGCTTCAAAGAATTTATTTTCTTCCCACCATTTGGCTAAACGTGGTTCATATTCGCTAAATTCCGGCCTTGTTGGTAGTTGCATAGAAAGTATTGTAACATTAAAAAGTCGTAAATCCGGATAGATAAAAAGGATTTGGGTATGTAACTATGAAAATAAATAAAGACAATTGCATTGCTTTTTTACGATTAAATGTCCATACAATTTTTTTTGGGGTGTTAGCGATTATTTTTTGTGTAATTAGCATTTCGACAACCCTGAATGAGTCGCCGACTGGAGATGAAATAGTTCACGTCAGTAGCGGTTATGTACATTTAACCAAACAAGATTATCGGTTTAATCTGGAAAAACCACCAATCTTTAAAGTATTAGCCACAGTTCCACTTTTGTTTATGCATATCAATCTACCCCAGGATATCTCTGTATGGGATGACGGGTTGTTTGATACGGGTAATTTTGCCCACGAATTTTGGTTTACCAGTGGGAATAATCCAGACACACTGCTGCTACTTTCTCGAATTCCAATGGTTTTATTAACGCTTTGTTTGGGATTATTTTTGTTCCGATGGGTAATAAAAATGGGAGGAAACTTTGCGGGAATTGTGTTTAGTGTATTATTTTGGGGGTCAACTTTGATTTTAGCGCATGGGAAAATTGTACATAATGATATTGCGGGAGTCCTTGGATTTGTGATCAGTTTATATACATTTATAAACTTACTTAGTAAACCGACAATTAAAAATGGAATCTGGTTTGGTTTAGCATTTGGACTTAGTTTACTCTTTAAGCAATCAGTCGTTATAATTTTGTTTCCGTTTGAGATTATACTTTTTGTATACTGGCGAATATTTAAAGTATTGTTACGACATTATCTCTATCCATTAATGATTTCCGGACTAGTTTGTGTGTCTGTAGTCGGGATCGTCTATGGAATCTTTACCTCAGGGTATCCAGTTAATGAAAGTATTGTTCACGCGAATTTGATGCAGCAGCTTGATGGCACTAAAGTCCCTTGGCTTGATAGTGAAGCGTGGTTAACTAATCCGATTTTACGGCCATATTATACATTTATTTTGGGAACGTTGATGACATTTCGTCGGGCGGCTTATGTCGGACCGATTTATTTTTTAGGAAATATTCAATTGAGTGGCAGCTGGAATTATTTCCCAATACTGCTGATCACCAAAATTCCGCTGACGTTAATTGCAGGGATTATTATTCTGGGTGGTTTGTGCTTGCATCGATTTATTCAAGGATCAAAATCTAATATTATGATTTTAATAAAAACACATTTTAGCCAGATGGCGATTTTATTTACCGCTATATTTTATTTGTTAATTGCAGTGATTGAGGGATTGAATATTGGAGTACGGCACGTACTGCCGGTTTATGTTTTTGGGTTACTGTTGATTGCTTGGATAACTTCCCGTGTAGTTAGGTGGACGAAGCATCGGAAAATATTTTTAATATTAATCGGCATCATGTTAACTATTTATTACCTGCCAGTATTTTTTGATTATCCCAATTATTTATCTTCCTATAATCAACTTGCGGGTGAAATTGATAATGGCTACAAAATTGCGGTTGATTCCAATTACGAATGGGGATCAGATTTAAAAATGTTAGCAAGTTGGGCAGAAACAAACAGTGTTAAATCAATATATGTTGATTGTGTGATCGGATGTTGGCAAGCCGATCAGTATTATCTGATAGATAAATATTTACCGCCATCGCGGACGTTTAGTTTAGTGGATAATCAAGATGAAGGAACCTATTTAGCAGTTTGTGTCACGCGATTATTTTCACCCGTGGTTTCCAAAAATGATATCGATTATTATATGAAATATCCTCAACTACAATCAGTAACACCACTATTCCGAGTTGGAAAAGGGGTGTTTATCTATAAGATAAAGGAAATTCAATCGGACTAAATTAAATCAGGATAATTTCTGGGGGTTACAACCAAGTCCGTGATTATGTCGAAAGTATTGTGGTATTAAGACTTTAATTAGATTAAGATTGATTTATGTTTGGTCGCGAAGGCAGAAATTTACAAATTCGGGAAAAGTCATTTGAGTTACCGAAAAACGAATCACCGGAACTTACAAATTTAGCCAAAGAAATTGTGTCGGAATTCGGAAGTACGGTTGGTGGAGTATCGAGATTACGTGATGAGTTACTAGCGAAGATTCCCGAAGAGAATCGCAGTAACGTAGAGATAAATCCTGATTTTACCCGTTCGGTTGTGTGTTTTTACAATGAAGCCTTAAAACAAGCGGGGATTGAAGATGAAATGCAGCTTTATTATCATTTTACAGGCGACGAAGGAGTCGAAGGAATTGAAAAAGATAGGGTAATTACTGCCGGTAAAGGTATGGGTGCGATTTCTCAAATTAAAGATACTTTTAGAACTGAAGGATTATTACCTGCAATCGAAACCTTTTGGAAAGCGGATAATTGGGAAAGAGTCGCAATTCATGCAGCAGCAAATACGCCACCAGAAGTGGCACGTTCAAGAGGTGAAGATGTGATCACTGGTTTTAAACAACGACTGATGGATGTTTTTAAGGCATCTAATACGCTGGGGTTAAGTCAGAAATACCTCACAAATTACTACGAAATTATCACGGCGAAATCGGATCGGGTTTTTAATACAACCGTTCAGGCAAAATTATCCAGACTTCCGGTAATTCCTTTCAACATAGATGAGGTTTATTCAAATATTAATGATTTTCCAGTTGGTTTGGGTGAAAAAACTTTAGTTTTAGGGCCACGGGTGAATCCATATGTTGAGCGGATTGGTCTAGAAAGAGTTGCGGAAAGTCCGGAAATGCAAATGCTTGCTAAACAAATATTTGAACAATATGGTGATACGGCAACTGGTCGGGAGCAATTAACCCAAGAATTAATCCGAAGAATGGGACCAGAGCGTTATTCAGTGATGAGTAATAGTAAAGATTTACAGGAAGTAGTAGAAAAACTTCTGAAAATATTTTAACATTTAATCAGGAATGATGGGGTAGTCTAGTAAAAATTATGCCTTAAATTCTGGACCGGTTCGAGCTAAATAAAACTCCGGGATTCTACCTTTAAATCCAGTTACACTATCTCCTGGTTCTGCAGGAACTAGTTGAATTCCACTATCCTCAATCCCGTCGGCAGGTTCTGAAAAAGTAACAATATCCTCAGGAAGGAGAAGTCTTTGTTCTCTAGGATTCAGTCTAACCCTATTGACATATGTTCCACGAGATGAAGCTGCATCTTGAATGTAAGCTCTAACTAAGCGTCCATTTCCCGGGTTTCTTTGAACACTTAACAAGCAATGCTGATCAGAAATAGAGTCTTCAGTTGAAACTGGTTGATCTTCTTCAGCGTACGTTTGAACTCCAAGATTACCATGAACAACGGGTGATTCTTTTCGTTTTGGATGTCCAAGAACATAAGTGCAGCTTTGGTCCACAGCGCCTGGTTGATATGGGTTTGACTCGGGTTTAAATCGAGTTAGGTTAGTGCCAAGATATTGGGTTTTGCCTGATCCCCTAATAATACCTGCATTAATAACTAAAATATCACCATCATCCGCTAAAGGGTACTCGGGAGGTACGCTAACTCCCTTTTCCGCGAGAGCTGTATTTAATGCAAGTCGGTTAGCCTTTTTTTCTGAATATCCACGAACAATTTCTACTGCAGGTGGGGTTTTCTTGAACGGGTTGAATGGCATAATTTTAGTTTATCATAAATAAATTAGGGAAAATTATTCTCGATATAATTCAGTATCGTCCTCAGTTGGTTGATTATCCATTTGTGTTTCTGTTGATTTAGGTTCTCGGTAGGGTTTAGTTTCATCTGGGTCGCCCGCTGTATCATCCAATCGTTTTGTTAAGTCATCCAGTTCGGCCCGGGATGGTTGAAATTGAGCATTATCTGGTTGAAGTTGCGTTGATAACGGGTGAAATGCTTCAGTATCGTTTGGGTCAGGAGTTTCATCAGCAATTAATTCATCGGAGCCTGAAATGGGATCAATACGACTAGGGTTTTCCGGACTTGGTCTGTATGCTTCGGTATCGTTTGGATCGACTGGATTTCGGATAAAAGGTTCGGTTTCATCTGGATCAACTGTCGGTGATGCTGGTACTTTCAATGCCATCAGTTTTTCGACTAAAGCCGGATCGGTTTCACACTCTTTTATTTTGTTTAGCATTTGACAGGCAACGGCGACTTGTTCGAAAAGACGGCTAACCTCTCGGTCAACTCGAACCCAAAACATTTCCCGCTTGGTCATCTCTACCTTTCTCGCATCAAGTTTTGTCTGAAATTCAGGATCTGTTTCACGTAGTTGCATTAAATAGCGATGATTGGCACTTGATTCTTTCGCTATACGTTCCCGAATTTGAGCGGTTACTGCAGTTTCGAGTTCGTGGTTATAGTATAGACGTTGATCTGACCCAGTAATAACCAGGGGTTTCCCTATAAGTGAATCTGACCATACTCCAACACCCGCAAGATCGAACCCAACATTAAAATCAATTGCGACTAAATCTCCGGTAGTGTTTTGGATAAAGTTTTTGGGGTAAGGTAATTCATAAATAGGAGTTTTTTTAGTATAGTCAAATAATTGTCCTTCGGCTTCACCTTGGTCCGAACTAGATTCACTTTCGTCCAGGGAGTTTTGACCAGAAACGTCAAAACAAAATCCTTGTTCACCAAGTCTAATTAATCCCTGGGCGAGTTGAGTCAATTTCTCTCTTCCTTCGGTTGTACCATAGAGTTGAGCAAGTTGGGCTTCGTTACTCCCTAAACTATTTTCTCCGACAAATTCCCAAACCTCGGTATACATGGGAGATGGTTTTCCCGCAGGATCATATCCATCAAGCAACATCGCGCCGATATAATTAGCAGTGTGAATACCAACCGATTTGAGTCGGTCAGCAACTCTTAAGTGAACTTCTCTCCTTTGTGCTGCCGATGCCACATCGGTTAGTTGATTACGTTTTTCGGGATTAGTTGCCTGGTCTTCTAATAGATTGTCTAATCCAAAATTTACCCAAGGATCATATAATTCAATATTA
>CAZZFC010000044.1:0-6482 GCA_964653325.1 uncultured Candidatus Saccharibacteria bacterium
TTAATTACCAAACATGCTTTATCCCCAAAGATTTTACTTATTACATAGTCACTATTGGGGAATAAATCACATTGAAAAAGGAGCCATATTTCGGATATTTCTAGTCGATATTTCTCTAAATCGTTGAATAATTGTTCAGGATTAATGAGTATGTTCGACTTATGAACAAAGCACACCAACACAGTATCCTTTCCATACCGCTTATCTTTGACTTTCTTTAAGATGTGTGTTGTTAGATCGTCTCGACTATGGTCCTCATATTCAAAAATCTCAATCTTCCAAACCTCTCTTACTACACCTATTTCACTTTTATCCTTGGGATTTCTTATAGAAATTGCAAAGACATCCGGAGCATTGTTTGGATCTGAATTGGGCTGTAACCAATAATTGATTTTCGTAATATGACTCAATCCTAAGAGGAAGACTCCTGCAATATAACATTCTCTAACCTGTTGAAAACTACTCGACTTTATCGCATTTAATCTTCCATATTTATGACCTACTCCTATCATTCTTCGTATAGCAAATTTAGGGCTAATAAAAATGTCGCTACTCGAAAAATCAACCTCCTTCATATCATTACTATTCATCTTGTTAGCAATCTATCCCAATTAGGTTTTCCTATCTTAAATTGCTCATTATCATTACCAAAAATACTTATAGGTATTCGCGGATTTTCACTAATAATCATCTCTGGTATTTCGGAATAATTAATTTCTCTCAGTTTGTTTATCAAACACACAACAAAGAAGTTCGTAGCTATAACAAAATGATGCTGATGTTTCTTTGCCAAACCCAACTGATCCTTGAAGTAATAATCTGTTTGTAAGATGGGGTTTCCGTGGATAATCTTATCTCTTAAACGATAAAACTCTTCAGCCCATATTTGATTAATTGAGAGCATTTTACTATCAATCTTTTTTCCATCGATCTTACGTATTTCATACTGATAAATTTCCCGCTGTAGATTGTTATTATCTATCGAATACTTTTCAATATTCTTTCGGAAATTTTCTCTTTTTGTCTCGGTAAATAATATTTCAAATGCTATCAGTAACAACAATATTCTTGAATACCAACTAAGTGAATGAATATTCACAAATGCATTAAAGAATGGGTTCAAGGATTGAATGATACTATTCATTTCTCGGTTTTCATTGGATCCACTGAAACACTTTTCTAGTGCGTTAAAAATATTTATATCCACCCTATCACCCAAAGGGGTATGGATATAATCTGGTTTCATGAACCTAACTTTACCCAACTCATACCCACCTGACCTTATAGGGAAAAGCATTCCGGCGTCGGTTGATATATTATGCTCACCAACTTTGAACCTATGGTAATAGACTTCGAAATTTTCCGAGGTTACAGGAAACATCCTCATATTAAGAATAGATGAAAATAATAGGATATTTTTTAATACTTCAATCTTGTTGGCTGTTCTAATATTAGGATTATTAAATCCTGCGTCAGGAGTTGAAATTATAGCGGGGTTTCGTTCAGGCCACCCCTTTAGTGTTGTATAACTCTTCACTATCTTATCGATGTGAGATTTCAATACTTCGTCTTTAATATATTGGTTCTTAAGGTTGTTATATGGCCAAATAATTAGTCCATTAAATTTAAGGACTTTATCTAGCGACATATATGGAAGGATCATTATTGTTTTGTATGTTTTCCTCATTAGTTACTAATATTATAGGGCACAATAACCAATATTGTTGCTATAATTAGTCTGTGGCATTTCAACAAACTCAACATATCAACAAACAAGTTAACTATACAAACGAACAGAGTAAGTACCTAGAATGGCTTTCACTACCTAAAAAAGAGCGTCAACCTAAAATAAAAGCTGGGTTTGCAAATTTAATAGGTGTTGATCGCCTGACTGGACTTTTCAAATAAAAAATTCTTATATTATTTTACTAGTATCAATATTTAATGCTTTTGCGATCTTGTATAACACATAAGCACTTGGGGAATATCTGACATTTTCTAAGTGTCCAATGTAAGTACGGCACAATTCTGCTTTATCAGCAAGTTCTTATCTTATTTTAGAATCGTATACTTAAATAATCTTATATTAGGTGTTTTTTACGAAATGCAATTTCGGGTTTAATAATTCACTCAACGAGCTTCTCATTATTTGTCGCAAGGTACTTTTCCCTTTAGTGGTTTTGAAATATCGTTCTCGCCTTTCTGCATCTTCTCTGGATAAATAACCTTCAAAGTAAATTAACTTTAGGGGTAATCTTTTAGCAGTGGAAATATTCTTGCCTTGTTGATGTTCTTTCAATCTTCTTTTTAAATCATTTGTTGATCCAATATAAAATTGTTTATCTTTTTCGGAAAATAATACATAACAATAATAAAATTGCATAATGGTAATTATATCTTGTCCAGCAGTAAACCACTCACGTTGTTCGGGTATACTGCATGAACTACTTTGATAACTTAATAATTGTTGAGAATTTACCTATTACCTTACTTAATGGCGAGCCATGAACTCGAGCAAAGCGAGTAGTTCATGGCTCCCCTTAGTAAACATGTTCAAGAACCGAGAAATCGAGTTTGGATTCAGCTTACATAATATAAAAACAGTCTTCGATCATTTTACATATATATTAGGAGGACGCGAAATATTCCCTCATCGGTCGATCGATGTTGCTAACAACTAATCGTCGAGTTCAGCAGTAGTTATGTCTAGAACATAATCCAATCGCGATTTTCTGTATTTCAACATACAAGGATCCACCGTGCTGAAGTAATCCCTATGTCTTTCGACCCCGACTCACTACTGTATGCTATTCCGCGTACGCAGAAGCCTTAGGTTTACGTCCACATCCAATTCTCAAAGCATGGGTTACCCTGATTTTAAGACTAAATGTAATTCAAAGGTCTGTGCATTTCCCATAAAATCAATAATTACTAGCATAGTTTTTTCATATACTAGTCTACTGGCATAGTAGCATACGTATGCTAGTTTTTTCTGAAAAACTGGTATATAATACAAATATGTACTTAACAGATGAGGAAATCCAAAAACTAAAAAACAATGATGTGCCTTCTTATCGAAATATTTTTCCTCCCGATATAAGTAATATATATACTAACGAATTAGTAAAATTACTTGGTGAGGCAAATAGAGCAATTGGTAATTTAAATAGCTCAAAGAAAATAATACCAAACCCTGATCTATTAGTTGGCCCTGTATTATTAAAAGAAGCACTTGCAAGCTCAAAAATTGAAGGAACTCAAACGACACTAAGGGATGTTGTTCAAGAAGAAGCTAACTTAGCATTTGACGATTCTTATGAACAACTTCAAGCTAAAGAGGTTGTTAACCATATGATGGCAACAAGGCTTGGTATTGAGTTAGTTGAAAAATACTCTTTAACTTCACGTGTTTTCAAAGAAATGCATCAATTACTTTTAAGTAAAGTAAGAGGTACACATACGACACTCGGTGACTTTCGGGTTGGTAAAAATGCTATACAAAAAAATGATCAGATTGTCTACTTACCACCGGATCAAACTGAAGTCCCAAATTTAATGAGTATACTCGAGAGATACTTAAACGCCCCATCAAATAATGATGTATATGACCCATTGCTTAGGGCTGCAATCACACACTATCAATTTGAAGCAATTCACCCCTTTGCAGATGGTAACGGACGTCTTGGAAGAGCCCTCATTTCACTTCAACTAATAAAAGAAGGCGTACTTCGTTATCCGGTTTTATATTTAAGTGGCTATTTGCTAAAAGAAAGGAAAAACTATGATGAATGTTTACTAAATGTAACACTAAACGAAGATTGGACAGGTTGGATTACTTTCTTTTTGAACGGTATTAAAGAACAGGCAACTCGATCTGAAAATATTGTTGATCAAATATTTCACCTTTATGAAGAATCACGAGAAATCGCTAGAAAAAGCATAAAAACTTCAAACGTCGACCCTTTAATTACTCTTATTTTTAAGAAAAATGCGGTATCAACAAAGGATGTTATGGATGAATTACATCTCTCATCTCATACAGCAGCAATCAATTTACTAAGAAGATTAGTCGATTTGAAATTATTAAGCATTACCAATCCTTCAACCAAAAGAAATATTCATTTTACAAACGAACCGCTGATTAAGTTACTAGAGACTGTATAAATACATTGATATACACGAAAACCTTGACTATTTCTTTACTGCCGATGAAGTGGCTATTGAGCTAGTTATTAACGCATGGAAGACATATTGTTATCGTGAAGATGCAATAATTACGGTTAAAGACGAGATTAAAGGCTGTTTTAAGAGTTTTGAGACTTATTCACTTCTTGATATTTTCAACCTATACTTAAAGATTTCAAAAGAAAGCAACGGTTATGAGATACTTAAAGCCCCTAAAGCATTACTAAAAGATGAAAGAGTTTCCGCAATTAAACAATTCGATATTAAGTTTACAACAGAAAACTCGTTTGTTATTAAATTTAATAATAAATTCGAGGAGTGGTTAACAGAATATTACATAACGAGAAAAAGTTCGGTAAATAATTTATCCCGTGATAACTTCGATTTCGTTCATCAAATGCTCTTTGAGTTAGAACAAGCTATTGAATTCGCTGTATCTTGCAATGTCGAAATGAGGTTAGATTCAGAACACTCTTTAATTAAAAGACACCTTCCCCAAGAATGGACGATTACCCCTAGAAGATATCTTGAAGGTTGTCAGAAAGCACTTACCTATTTAAAAAGGATGGGAGCGGTCAAGGATTTCAAAATTAGTTCAATTAAAGGTGATCATATTGCGGAAGTAGCGTTAGACATGATTAAGTTTGAAGAAATAAGAATAACTGCTAATAAAGTATTTAACGAAACGTTATGGCAAAGATTAGCTCCCTACCAGAAATATGAAGGATATGATGATGAAACTTATCATGGTGATGAAGAAAAAGTACTCTTTGTTACTTATTACAAAGGAGAAATTGCCTTAAACGGGGTATTGGTTATCGCTAAACCAAGCTTTAATGGTGAGAATGATTTAATTATGACAGCACTTATCCATAATCCCTTTAAAACTTTTACCCGCGAAGAGTTATCTAAAAAGATTGGTACTGACATAAATAAGGATTTCTTTAAAGTTGTAGAGAATCTAGGTTTTAGAAAAGATCTTTCAAGAGTGTTTTTCGACTTATCTAAAACGGATATTAAATTTTACAACCCTATCACTGGATTACGACTAGACCAGATCGGATTAAACAAACCACGGATTTAACTATTCTTCCCTAAGTTTACCTAAGTTACCCCACCACAACGACAATCAGTTTTTCATGACGTATTTTGTAAACATGAAAGATAACAAGTCGGAAAAAAATATCGATTCGTATTTTAAAGAAATATTTAACCGAGATTTATCACTCGATGAAATTGTCGAATATAAAAATAACTTATCGCAATTTTTTGAAATTCTAATTGATATTGATAAAGAATTGAAATCAAACGAAAAGGAACACAATGATTGACACAATTGTATTAACACTAAGTAGAAACATGTTTACAATCAGCAATCCTGATAAATTCGAACCATCAGCAAGGTTAATCCTTGGAAATAACACATCTATGGGTAGTCGGGGCTATATTCAATGTAAACAAAACCCGACAAAAGAAGAATTACGTAGTGGATTTTATAAACCACGCCTCACATTAACCAACCGATTCAACCATACAGGAAATCGTGAACCTACTTTAAAAATTGAACTCTCGCTTCCGAAGTTATTACTCAAGAACAATTTCAATGAGTTGACCGACCATGATTTTGAGCGAGTTATTGAATTATTAGAAGCGAATTTGAAATATATGGGTGTTCAAGTATCTACCCTGGCTTTAAAACAAGCATCCGTATCATCAATTCACTACTCAAAAAATATTTCATTATCAAATGGGATAACTTCACGTTACTTAATTAGAAAAATTAAAGAAGCTAATGTAAAAATGGCCTTAGATATAAACCAAACCGATTATAAGAATGAAGGTTACAGTTACAAATGGCATAGTAACACCTACGAAATAGCCTTCTATGACAAAATCAAAGATCTGGAAACCGCTAAATTTAGTGAGAAAAGAGCTATTGAGAAAGATAACGAATTACAATCTAATTTATTCCCAGAATTGATTAAACGTCCTGAAGTTTTACGAATTGAGGTAAGACTAAATAATAGACAAAAATGATACAACTATTCAACACACTCGGAATTTCATCTGATTTAATATTTCAAAATCTATTTAGCTTACAAATTTCACAAAAAGTTTTATTACACTACCTTAACGAAATTGGAAGGAACCGTCCTCTTATTTATGACTACAATTCCTTAAATGCAAAGAAACTACTATCTGATTTGATAATAAATCATCCAAAGTTGGGGATAATAAAAACGATCCAATTATTCGGATTAAAGATTGCGTTGGATAAAATTACCCCTCGTGAACTG
>CAZZFC010000045.1:0-6453 GCA_964653325.1 uncultured Candidatus Saccharibacteria bacterium
CACTAGGGGGAAAGCGTGCAGTTGTATGCATGAAAAATGTTGGATTAAGCGTTGCAGCTGACCCGTTTCTAAACTCACATTTAACAGGGGTAAATGCTGGGTTAGTTATTGTTGTGTTTGATGATGTATATGTTGCATCATCTCAATCAAGACAAGATTCCAGACACTTTCTCGATTTTTTTTGGTGGATTATGGTTAGAGCCATATAATACAGAAACGCTCTATACCTCTGGATACCAAGCATTAAGCTTATCGGAACAACTTGATATCCCAGTTGTCATCCGGTTAACGAATCCTCTTTTAAGTTCAGAAGATAACTACACATATCCGAGAAAGAAAAAAGAAACTTTAAAGTTTAACTATCCGATTGAACGACAAAAGTTTATTGTCCATCCTACCAATTGGCAGTATCAACGGCAACAACTGTCTTTAAGACTTGAAAAAGTTCAAAAGTATATTGAAGCTAGGTACGATAGTGTTTTGAGTAATTGCTCTGGAGAAGTTGAAAACGTTGTGATCGTGCTGGGTGCTTCGAGTAAAAATGATATACAACTTTACCGAAATTGGGAACAATTACAACTCTCAACCTATCCACTTCCTTATACAACCATTCTGAAATTCATAAAAAACAAGAAAAAAATTATGATTATAGAACAAGGAGATGACTATGCATTCCAAAAGATACAACTTGCAACAGGTAGTCGTTCAAATATAACAAGTAAAACTGGATTTGTACCAAATCTATCTGGAACATACCGCAATTGGTCCGGTTTAGAAAAACTGTTTAAAGGACTAAAAGCCACTAATCCCAGTTTTGTTGTAAGTGATCTTACTCAGTTTACACAAGAAACAACTAATACGATTAATTCATGTTTATGTTTGGGTTCGAGTATTTCTGTAACAATAGGATTAACCGAAGCAGCCATCCCTTACCCTTTCTGTATTATTGGTGACATATCATTTCAACACACAGGTACGGATAATGTTTTGTACGAGGCGCGGGAAAGAGGATCACGTTTTGGGTTAATCGTTATCGATAACGGTGGATCATGGTGTACTGGTGGACAAAAGGCAACATACCCTTTGAAAGATGAACTACATGATTGGAATCTTCTAACTGTGGATTACGAGAACACAAGTATTAACCAATTCTCCCAGATATTCAATAAGTTTAAATCAGATAATCAATTAAACATTCTTTGGGTTAACTACAACAATTTGTAATCATGAACATAAAAAAATTAGTCAGACTACTTAAAAAACAAGAGCTCACTGATAAAAATTTACTACATTTAACCGCAAATGAAAATCAACTTTCAAATACAGCTCGAAATGTTTTGCTGAGCCCATTGGCTGATCGATATTTCTTTGGTGGTGGCGATAAAGGTATTAAACAACAAGGCGAATTTTATCTACATGGACTTGGCGAAGTTGAACTGATTGTAAAGGCAGCAGAATCTGCATTAAAAAATATGACTCATGCCAATGTTGTAAACCTCAATTGTTTATCTGGTGTACATGCCATGATGTCAGCAATTATATCGACATCTAACCCCGGAGATCTGGTTATGTCCGTAAGCCATGAAGACGGCGGTCATTTTGCAACAGCAAACATTATCACCTCTGTAGGTCGTAAACACATGTATTTACCTTTTAATAAAGACTTACCAAAGGTAAATATTACTATGCTAAAAAATACTGTCAAACTATACCCAGTTAAAGTAGTGTATCTTGATATTTCTTATGCAATTGAACCAATCAATTTAAGTGAAATTAGAGCAGTGCTTCCCTCTCATGCACTTATTATTTACGATGCAAGCCATCCTTTGGGGTTAATTTTAGGAAAGCAATACCAGGACCCATTTGCAGAAGGTGCTGATGTGATTTGTGCTAATACGCATAAAACGTTACCTGGTCCACAGAAGGGTTTAGTTTGTTTCAACGAAACTTCTTTAGGAGAAAGGGCAAACATCATTATTGACGGTTTTTTACATTCGTCGACCCACACGCATGGCCTCTTGTCATTGGCCATAACCATTCTCGAGATGAAATATTATGCGGAAAAGTATGCAAAACAAATAATTAATAACTCCAATGAACTAGGCAAGTCTTTTGATGATTTGGGTTATGTTACCAGAAGAACTTCCAGCCAAAAGTACTCGGAAAATCACCAAATTCATCTTTTCTGCGACCAATTTGGTATATCTCCTAAAGAAATATTTAAGCAGTTAATAAAAGTTGGTATCTCTACTAACATAGACTGCGTATTGGGTGATAGACACTTCATTAGATTAGGCACACAAGAAATTACTAGAAGAGGTATGAAAGAACAAGAAATGCAGGAACTAGCCGTATTAATCATAAAAGCAATTAAGGGAGAAAACGTAAGAGATAAGGTTTTGAACCTTAACAATCGATTCCGAAAAGTTCGATATTCCTTCGATAGATAAGGTGTTGTATACTCTGACTATCCATGGAATATGTATTGATGGTTAGTACCGCAATTTTTATGGGCGACAGAACACTAATTGTGCGTCGTTCTTCAAAAGAAGAATTCCTATCAGGTTATTGGACTGGTATTGGCGGTAAATTAGAAGATGGAGATTTATCAGTTGAGGCTGGAGCAATTCGTGAAGCAAAAGAAGAAACAAATTTAGACGTAAGCCCAGTCATGCCGATAAAAATTGAGGAGTTCACAAGAGAAGATCGACCCGGGAAGAAAGCCCTTAATATCATTTATTTTTGTACCGTTGAGAGTGAAAAAGGTTTGCAGTTGAGTGAGGAACACGATATGTACAAATGGGTGAATGAGAAGGAACTTGATGAAATAAAACCAATAACAGAATTAGCAAAGGGCTCATTCACGGAAATTTTCAGAATTTACGGTTTATTATTACAAAATAATTCCCCAAAATCTTAAGAGAAAGGAGATCTTACCGAAATGGAAACCGTTAATCCGTTTGTAGGCGTGATTGGACCGTCATTCAGTGGGAAAAGCACACTGATCAACGACTTAAGCATGTGGGCTCAAGGGAAAGTTACAACCGTTTTTGAAATGTGTGAATATGCCGGTGGGAATCACAATTTTCGCCGGATCCCATTTCAATCTGCAATTGATGCACAAGAAAACATCCATGATTTTATTGAGTGGGAAAAACGTCGTTGTCAAGACGCACGGAGGCTGTATGAAAAAACAGGATTACCAGTTGTTATAGACCGTACTATCTATTGCGTGTTACTAACTCAATTATTGATAAAAGAATTTCAACCGGAATGGTTCAATTCTTTTGAATATGCGATTGAGGAAATAAGTAGTGCAGTTGACGCAAGCCAGATTTTCATACCTTCGCGCCTTATCTTGATGAACTCAAGTAGTGAGGATGTTTTTCAATTGCGATCAAAGCGAGGCGTATCGGTAGGTATGTTTATGCAACCAGATGTCAGGAATTTTCTGTATCAGAAATACAAGGTGCTGGCTATGGCATATTTACCAAGAAGTGTTGCCTATCTCTCATCTGATAATGGGCCAACTTCCCGCCAAGACCTTGTCACCGATGCACTGCGATTCATTGGCGATAGTCAACCAACTGAAGTCTCGTTGAAACTACTCAAGATTTGGAGGTTACAGAATGGACAATCGTAAATTACTATGCGTATACCCATGGCAACTTGATTCCACTTCCGATTTGCTGGGTTACGAAAATCCAATACTTCGGCCATACATGCCTACGGAACAACCACAGCTAAAAATGGTTGTTTTGTCTGTCTTAGAAGAGTCTGGGTTTGAATACGATCCAAACCTGAACTTTGATATTGACTTTCCCGAAGCAGTCTATGGCCAAGGGAAAGGATGCTTCTTTGTAGTTGTAGATAAAGGTGTTGTTGTTGGAACTGCTGCCGTTGAAGACCAAGAAAACCGTGTGTCAAGGTGGCGGAGACTCACATTACTGCCTGAATACAGAGGTTTAGGATGGGGTTTACAAATACAACACTTCATTATTGATTACTGCAGAGAGGTTGGTTTTGTTTCTGCCAGGTTTGATACCTTGGCTCGATTCGGCATGATAGAGAAATACCAACAAGTCGGTTGTTATGTCATCAAAGAAGAAGTGGAAGGTGAGAACCTCAAGGTGTATATGGGGTACACATTCTAATGTTTATAAATCAAGGCCGGGTAGTTTCATCACCCGGCCTCTAGATATTATCCCAGCTTGGGAAGTTGAGCGATTCAGTCATGAAACCACTGAACACTTAATCGTAAGAGGCACTTCGGCTTTGCATAAAACATCCCTGGTCAAGGGCTGGTTGTGGTGTAAGAGGATACTTGGCTTCACAGGGATTAGTTTACCCTGATGTTGGTGAAACCGACTATACTGTCTACAACTGGATACACTGTCCGGATGTTGATCAAGGCGATACAGTTCAAGCAGTAGTTGATTTCATTAACAAATAAATAGTACCTGCCAGATGCGATGTTTGGTGGGTACTATTTCTCTAGTCAGAAATATCTGTTTTACTATTTGGGATTAGTTTGAATTAGTTGTGGGTTACCGAATATTAAGCTGATGTGAAGCCAAAATCTGTTGGTACGCCTGGGGGGATTCGAACCTCCGACCTTGACCTTAGAAGAGTCCTGCTCTATCCGACTGAGCTACAGGCGCAAAATGGTTAACTTATTAATAATTATACTATTAGTAAAAATTAGTCAGAAATGGTGATTATATCGCCAGGTTGAATATTAAAAGTATCCGATAAACCTGATTTTATTTCCAATACTTTATTAATTGGTTTATATGGATAAAACGCCACCACATCTTTTTCTGTAGATGGAATATTTACACTTTTAAGAATATCAACCACAGTATTATCTTCAATCCAAATAATATCAATTGGGAAATACATATCTTTCATCCAAAATCCATAAATTCCTTTATCAGTATACGTAAATAACATACCTCCATCTTCGGCTAAATAATAACGCTTACTTAATCCAATTTGACGTTCTTCCGGTGTATCGGCAATTTCAACCTTAAATAAATGGTTCTTAATTGTTACATTTGTAAAAGATGTACTCGGGTTTTTAAAAACACCAACCGCAATCACAACTACGATCAAAATCAATAAAATTAAGATCATTGAAATAAATATTTTCTTCACTTTTTACATGATATCATTATTTCGGCAAAACATTAATATTCCCTATGAATACAAATACAACTATTTACCTCACTCGACATGGCCAAGATGAAGATAATGCCAATGGACTTCTAAATGGCCATCGTGATTTACCTTTAACTCAAGTTGGAATTCAACAAGCCCGAGATTTAGCTAAAAACATTAAATCACTTAACTTAAAATTCGATGAAATATTCTCATCTCCTTTATTACGTACAAAACAAACAGCCGAGATCGTGATAAATGAACTGGATTACGCAAATTATCAAGTTTGGGATTTACTAATTGAGCGTGATTTTGGAGTTATGAGCGGTAAACCAATTACCAGTATTGAGGAAAAATGTTCACCCCATATTCTTAAAAGTCAGGGATTTTATTACATCCTAGAAGCTGAAAAAGCTGAATTATGGCCAGATGTTATTAAACGCGCACAACAAATAATTGATACGATAAATAATAAATATTCTGACAAATTAGTTCTTTTAGTCACACATGGAGATATCGGTAAAATGATTTATACCAGCTACTTTAAACTTGATTATTTGCAAGTCTTACAAAATTTTGTCTTTGGAAATTCGGAAATAATTAAATTAGCTGATGATACTACTCCGAATAATTGTAAAATTTACTCAATCGAGCAGTTTAACCTTTAAATAGTAGCATCAAAACTATCACTAACTGGAACACAAAAATTATGATCGGCCACATTAAAAATGATATCTTTAATGTTTTGTGATGAAAAACTTGCGATCCTATTATCACCCCAATTGATCCTCCAATTAAAGAAATTAGATAAAACAATAGTTCGGGAATTCGTGTTGCATTTTCGGTTTGAGAAAGCGTTTTATCTAACCCCATGAGTAAAAATGCCCCAAAATTCGACGCAATAACAATTAATAAAATCGGGGAAAGCGGGATCTTCAAGTATTCCAAAACAACGACAACCGCAATTGTAATAATTCCAAAGATAATTAGATAATTTCGGATTAATTCATTTTTCGTCTGAAACTTTTTAGGGTTAAATGACTTTTTTGAATTGGCATATGAAAGGTTGGGGAATAATTTTGACGGCATAATTTAATAATACCTATTTATTCTGGTGGGCGAAAGAGCCTGCCTGCGCAGGCAGGGACTTGCCATGTTATCCAACATGGCTATCCCGTCGTATGACTGGGATGCACCTCACTAATATCCATTTTAAATTTACTACTATCGATTTGTGGTGAGACCGTTCAAAAATGGTCTCTTTTTCTAGCCGATACGATCTTTGTGATGATA
>CAZZFC010000046.1:0-6439 GCA_964653325.1 uncultured Candidatus Saccharibacteria bacterium
CTGTCACGCGTGCGGCAACGTCGTCGTCAAGTCCCTCTCGGAGCGGATCCACCGATGCGAGTGTGGTCTTGTGTGCGACCGAGACGTGGCCGCCGCGCGCATCATCCTCGGGCGCGGTACGCGCCTTCGGCGAGGGGCGCCCAATGGTGGGACTCCGATGACCCGAGAAGTCCAAGTTCCTGCCGGCGACCGGATCACAACGCTACCGGCAGGGGCGATTTAGGACAGTACCCGTGTGTCGATGAAGAGACCGGACTGTGGGAATGCTCCTACGACATGCCACGCGAGAACCTCTTCAGACTCAAGCTCAGTCGCATTGCCGAACACAACACCGCCGACACAACCAGGCTGGCGGTGGAATGGTACAACTTCGAATCTACCACCAACACCTACCACCTCTCTACCACCAACACCGAACCAGAAACTCCTCATACAGAGACACACAACGTGACTACCTACCTCTACCCCATCCAGCTCCACCTGCCCCTACACCAACCCGGGACACCGCCGACAGCGTGGTGAGTGGTGCCGCAACCGCGTCGCAAACCTCCTCAACGCCACCCTCGAACGCGACCGTTACAACCGCCTGTACATGGACCTCGGTACCGTGGCCACGTACGTCAGACACGAAATAACCCTGTCCCACGCCGTCGAACTGGTGACCAAGATCGTGAACAACGACCTCTCTACAGCAAGCACCAACCAGAACATCTCCTTCAACCCAGGAGCCATCGAACGATTGGAACGAGGAGATTCCAGCGGTGCCGTCATCGCTGCCGTGAAACCCTGCGGTACCACCGAACTGTTCTACATCTCCGCGGACGATGTAGTGCAGAACTGGAATCACCGTCACAACCTCCCCTGGAGCATCTTCGAACAGGCATACCCCACCACCCCAGAACAGGAAACCACACCCCCCACCGAAACCACACAGACCCACAGACCCACCACCATCCAAGACCTGATGAATTACCTGGAAGACCAGGAGACCACAGACACCATCCTCAATACCCTCGAAATCTACGGGGTCCACCGCAATGACCCAGTGAACCTCCACCACAACACCATCATCGATACCCTGCGCACCGCCTTCGGTGAACCCCCTCTACCACGACAGTGCCAGTATCTTCTACCGCTACCTCCAAGACACTGGGGGCAGTGACCACCCCAGAGGTGAGGGACCACGACTACGTCGCAATACCCCCACTACCCTCATCGAATGGACCCCGGAACAGGTGCGAACCACAAACCTCCAGTACGTCGCCTCCCTCGGAGAACGCTACTCCCGCTACCTGACCTATACCACCTACACCACCCTCCAAGAACGAGATACTGAATCCCTCCTCCAAGCTGCACGCGAACGCCTGCAGAACATCCTCACCAACATCAACAACGCCCCTGCCCCCTCCCCAGAAGAACTCCAACACCTCCTCAATACCCTGAACAGTATCCAGTGACTCAATAGAACACCCCGTAGTAGTAAGAGATGACCACCACCACTACTACGCCATCACAGGCCCATATGAACCCCCAGATGTCACAGCGACCCAGAGCGTGGAGATTTGAGAGAGGTTTTTGCCCCGAAAGATGTTGACACCAAATCCGCCGATTCGGGCGCTCCTCACCTCCGTTCAACTAATAATGAACGGGTTCTGGAATCGATGAGACATCAAATCTGAGAGAGGGGGACTCTCAGGCTCTCACAGAGAGGGAATCTCAATCTCGCTCTGGTGTGTAGCCCCACTGGGCCAGGACCTGCTCTATCAGAGACACACCCTCCTGGAGTGTCGGGGCGAAGCCTTCCTCGGAGTGCTTCTGGGAGGAGATGCAGACCATCCCATCGCGGGTCTTGCGTCTTTTGGAGACCAGTCCACTATCATCCAAATCCAAGATGACCGCGTGCCAGAAGTATCCATCGACAGTGGGGTACACGTATCCAGCGAAGATGCCTGTGCCCTTCTTGATCCCATGGAGGTTCCAGAGGCAGTAGGTGACCTTGGAGTCGTGGTACCACGCGGACACGGTGTGGCCACCTGGTGCGGGCTCACCCGGGTAGACCCCGAGGAGGGGTAGGCGTGGGTCCAGGGCGGTCACTCGAGCTCCGTGTAAGGGGGGATGTGGTAGCCCCATGAGGCAGAGAACCTCTCGATGTACTCCATCCCCTCCTGCATAGTGTCCGTGTAGCCATTCTGTCGGAGATGTATTGGGGAGCTCACAGGGCCATGGGGGTGAGATACGTCTGGTGTGAGACTGTCTCCCCGTCGAAGTGCAGTAAGACGGCCTCCCAGTACCAGCTTCTCATCCTGCTGTAATCCTGCTGTATGACCTGGCCTGCGTAGGTGCCTATGTCTCCTGTCTCTGGCACCACACCCCCCACACGCCAATAGCAGTGGGCCCTGTGGGGCAACAGGACCCATGGGGAGATGCAGTGCCCATAGGAGTGTGCCCCCTCTGGGTAGAGACCCAGGAGGAGTCGTTGGTCCAGAGGGGGGGTCACAGGTCCTGCACCCGCTTGCGCAGCACGTACAGCAGCACCGAGGGGTAGCCCTCAGGCTCGTGGGACACCGAGATGGGCTCCCAGCGGGCACTCAGGGCCTCCTGCACGGACTCGTAGTGGGGGGGGATCGGAATATCACCGGGCATACGATAGCTACAGTGGCATCTACCGCCCGAAGTCTCAGTGATCAGCAACACCACCCACGTCAAGGGGCACCTCCTACACCCCTAAAACGGTCTGACGAGGTAGAATGTTGGAGGGTCATGTAGAAAACGTGTAGCCACCGAAGGTAGAAGCTGTATAATGGGGGTCTCGAGAGGGTGTAGAGATGGATCCGAAGCATCACATTTTGCGGGTCGCGAGCCGGGCTGGGTGTGCTCGGGATCGGTTGATGGTGATAGTCCTGGTGGCAGGTGGGTGTACGGGGGAGGAATTGCGGCACTTGACTGTGCTCGACGCCTTGAAACTGGTACACCACCCACGTCAAGGGGCACCTCCTACACCCCTAAAACGGTCTGACGAGGTAGAATGTTGGAGGGTCATGTAGAAAACGTGTAGCCACCGAAGGTAGAAGCTGTATAATGGGGGTCTCGAGAGGGTGTAGAGATGGATCCGAAGCATCACATTTTGCGGGTCGCGAGCCGGGCTGGGTGTGCTCGGGATCGGTTGATGGTGATAGTCCTGGTGGCAGGTGGGTGTACGGGGGAGGAATTGCGGCACTTGACTGTGCTCGACGCCTTGAAACTGGTACACCACCGGGCCAAGTGGGCATCGGAAGAGATCGTGAACTACGTCAACGGGCCCCTGGCACTCCAGATTGAACGCCTGCCAGTGGTCAACAAGCAAGTAGTGCTCGACTCACTCCTCTTCAGAAGCCAGACTTACGGTGGAATGCTGGACCGAACCACCGTATCCCGCATTTTCAAGCGAGTCTTGGTGGGGCTCAAGCTGCGCACACAAGCACCCGGAGGTGCTATCAGTGCCTTGCGCGCCCTACATCGGGTATTCTACGGTGAGTGGCCGAAATGGATCGTGAGAGCAGCCCTTGATATGGGGCATTTGCCTGGCCACAAGTACCGAAACCTGCATGGGGTGGATGAATACCCACCTTATCTACGCTACATCGGGGTAGCTAGTTCCCGTCCGAGAAGTCGCCCCCCAGGAGCGCGGCCATCCCCGGCGTCTCATTTGTGTGCTCTGATCGCGTCAACAACGGCCTTTCGGGCCTGAAGGCGGCGTCCTCGATGCACACGTGTCCCCTCCTCGGCTCCCGGCCGGCCTGCATCGGTGCTGACAAAGACCGCGGGGCTGCGGACTACTCGAGCTGGTGCCTGGCGATGAGCAGGAGGTTGAAGGAGACGGCGGAGGCCCAGGCGTAGCGGTTGAAGCCGGCCCAGCCCTTCCAGGTGCAGCGGCGGAGGCCGAAGCCGCGCTTCAGGAACGAGATGATCGCCTCGATCCCAGCTCGGAACCTGCGGAGCTGCTTGTAGACCCAGGTGCTCTTGACCATGTCGGTGACGGCGAGCCCTCGACCTTTGGAGAAGCAAACGTCCTTGATCCCCATGGCCTTGGCCGCCTCCAGGTTCGCCTTGGAGGCGAAGCCGCCGATCTGGCGCGGCTTTCGCCCAAGGGCGGTGGAGAGACGATCGATGGAGCGCTCGACCATGGTCGAGTCGGCTGGGTTGCCTTTCTCCACCACCAGATCGAGGACCAGGCCTGACTCGCCGACCCCAAGGCAGAGCTTGTGGCCGTACTGCACCTTGCGGCGGCCCTTCACGATGATGTCCGTGTGGGGCTCGAAGATGGAGACCACCTTCTCCGAGGCGGGCACGGCCTCCTTCTCGATGACACGGCGCTTCGTCTGAGAGACGACCTTGCGGCCCAGGTCGGCGAAGTGCTTGAGCTCGGCGGCCAGACCGATCGCGATGGGATCGAGCCGCACCGTCTCGAGCACGGCCACAGCGGCGTCGGCGAAGGCCAAGACCTCCTCAGTGAGCTTGAGCAGGGCGCGGTACCCACCACGGCGAGTCCCCGCGTCCTTGGCGTTCATCACCGTCAGCCGGCGGCGCTTGGCCGCCTTGGTCCGACGGCAGAACTTCACGTCGAAGCCTTCTTTGATGGCGCGGTCCAGCAGGCGAGTGAGGGTCCGGACCACATCCCAGAGCTGCCAGGAGTCGTCGGGCTCGTGGATGTTCGAGTCGGTCACGGTACAGTCGACGCGAGCCTTGATGCCACGTTCGACACCCGCGTGGCGGGCGTGGGACACCAGCACCCTGTTGATGGCCTCCCAGGTCTCGGCCGTCAGGCGCTTGATGTTGGACTGCAGCGTCGACTTGGTCGGCGCCGGATCGGCGAGGCCGAGCGCGACGAACGACCGGAACGAGAGCGAGTCGGTGAGGGCGAACGCCAGCTTCTCGTAGCTGAGGCTGTGCATCTGCTTGAGCAGAGCCGCGCGCATCACGAAGTCGGCCGTCATGCCTGGCGCCCCCGCATTCGCGTTCACCTCCTCGGGGACCAGATCGGCCAGGACCAGCTCGGCGATCTCCGGATGCGCGTCCAGGATGATACCCATGGCCGAGAGCTCTTTTGCATGCGGATGCCCAGGAGCATCTGGCGCCAGGGGGAGCTGTTTCTGTACCTTTCCCTCCTGTCCCAGATCCGGTGACCAGGTCATGCGGCGGCCCGCTGGTCCCAGAATTCGTCCCACTCGCCGTTGCACTCGACGCACTTGAGGTGGGCCAGGGCGCGTGAGCCGGTGGGGCTCCAGGACATGCCTTTGCGCTTCTGGCGGTTCCCGACTGTCTGGTCCACACCCTTCTCCATCCGGCCGCTCCCGATGGTCTTCCCAGCCTTCTGGCGTCGTTCGTAGTCGATGATTTCCACGGCGTGCCTGGTCAAATAGTCGCGGAGTTCTTCGGCCTTGTCGGGCTTTCGGGGCTCCACCTCCGCCAGCACGGTCAATGCCCCTTCGACATCACCTCGCCAGAGCAGCTTCTCCATCGCCTTCTGTACCTGCTTGCGATGCGCGTTTCCGTGACAGACTTGGCTCAGGAGCACCTGCAGCTTCTTGGTGAGATGGTACCAGTCCAGGATGATCACAACGGACATCCCGAAGACAGTCGCAAGGTGATTGCGGATGGACCGCGCCCCGTCGGTGAGAGCCACGACGGCGAGGGCGGTCGTGACCGTACCCCAATGCCGGACAAACGCCGCGCGAAGGGCCTGATCGACCGCGAAGACGTTCTCGCCCTCGGTGTCGATGCTCTCGGTGATGTGATGGAAGCGCCCATCGGGCAGTTCCAGCACGGCCACATCGGTGTTGATCCTCTCGTACGGCCGCTTCTCGTCTTTGCCTCGGTGGGGCTTCTGAGCCTTGACGAGGATGCCGTCCTCCATCACAACGACCTCCTTGGTGTTGATCCTCTCGTACGGCCGCTTCTCGTCTTTGCCTCGGTGGGGCTTCTGAGCCTTGACGAGGATGCCGTCCTCCATCACAACGACCTCCTTGGTGTCGGGGTCGTATAGGTCGACATCCTCCTTCAGCGGGGGAAGCGGTTGATCGGCGGTGGCGACGATCTCTTCGGCGGTCTGTTCGCTGATGTCGGTGGCGACACGCTCGACGATGCGATGGAGGGTCTGCCGAGGCAGGCTTCCACGGGTCCGCTCCAGGTGGCTTTCGATGTCCCGGTAGCCCAGTCGGTTGGCGTACCAGCAAGCGTTCTCGGCCAATCGGTGAGTGACCCCCCCGGTCTAGGGCTCACCGGTGAGCTGGAAGAAGGTGGTCTGGGTCGCTGTGGCCCGATCGACGAAGCGCTGGAGAGGAAAGGAGTAGGTGCCGTGGAGGGAGTGGAGGCGGACGACTCGGGTGCCGTTCGCACTCAAGACCCCCCTTTTTCCGCCCTGAGGCGGTCTTGCTGCTCGCGGACCAGGTCCCGTTCGCGG
>CAZZFC010000047.1:0-6341 GCA_964653325.1 uncultured Candidatus Saccharibacteria bacterium
GGCAGAAACCATCTATCAAAAATTTACCGATACATTTGACAAAATATTATTGGATGCACCGTGTAGTAGCGAAAAACATGTTTGGAAAAATCCTAAAGAACTAAACCAATGGTCAACTAATCGAATAAAGGAGCTCCAACAACGCCAATACGCTTTAGTTAGTGGACTGGTCTTAGCACTTCGTCCAGGCGGAATTTTAGTGTACTCAACTTGTGCAGTTAATCGAGAGGAAAATGAATTGTTAATTGAAAAAGTACTACAAAAAAAATCTGACTTGGTTAAACTAGTTCCTTTTAATGTTTCAATTATTCCAGGTGAATCCGGCATGCAAACTGATCCACCATTATCGTATGATTTAAATAATGTTCGACGAATTCCACTAATCAATGATTCCAGATTAGACCCAATGTTTGTCGCGATACTTCAACGATTATTATAAATTAAAGAAATTTCTCAATCGTGTATGCTCCTTCGGAACGACAAAGAATTAGCTCTCGTTATTTCCAACTTATTATTCTGACTAAAATCACACCATATGTGCCTTAATCAAACGCTCCAGTTCGGCCAATATGCGCTTCTTTGTCTTCGGCGAGCTTTTGCCACATTTCCTGACACTGCTGACAATCGCTGGCATCTTCTAAATACTGTTTTTTAATCCGCCATAAGCTTTTGTGTTCTTGAGTCATTTGATTCATTAAGTTAAATAAATGATTGTCCATCATTGTTAATCACCTCCCTTGCAATAATTGCACTCTAATACTTTCTGTTTTACAATTAATTTTGTGAACGAACATGCTCCAATGCCAGATTATTTACACCCTCAATTATTAGATGTAAAAACGCTCACTAATCACCCTGATTTTCCTGGATTAACTGTTGAAATACGTTGGTACTTCGGAAATTGTGAAAAACAATGGGGTGGTAACAATTTATTACGGGCAAAAGTAATTCAAGGATTACAGGGAACTGAAACTGAAGTTGTTTGGAGAAAACAATAAATTGTATCCTTTAAAATGAAACTCCTCGCAGCAAGCTACGAGGTATCTGAATGTCATCCCCGATCTAATCGGGGATCCAGAACAACTAAAGGAAATGGATTCCCGCCTCCGCGGGAATGACAAGCAAGATTTCGCCGCAAGCGGCGGGGAATTAAACCCTAAAAAAGATTAACTGATGATAATCGAACTCGGGATTGCGATTAAATCTGTTTGTATTTTTTCCAAAGTCATTGCTTTCAATTGAGCTTCAAGTTTCTCTGGAGTTACATAATTCTCTTCTCCAAAAGTAATATCTTGCCAGGCATGATTAAAATCAGTTTCGAGTTGATTTTGTTGCCAAGTTTTTATTACCCGAAGTGATTCGCAAAGCTGATCTTGAAAAATTTTCTCAACGCCTAAGTATTTAGTTAATGGTTTGGCTAATAATTCGCCCACAATTTCGACTAACTTTTCTTCACTTCCGGGAATTGTTTGCATAGAAAAAATCATATGCGTATTTTGGTAGCAAGTCTCGTTTACCAACAATTCAACCCCATAAGACAATCCTAATTTATAAAGATAATCTCGTAAAATATCATGGAATATAGCGTACTTTATGGTGGCTTTTTCATATTCACACAGATTAAGCGTTGGAACTTGATAGATTATTTCAACAAATGAAAGACTATTTTCTTTTGGTTTACAATTAATCACTTTCGGAAGCTTATACAATTTCTCTACCGAATGATTCACTTCATTTTCTGATTTATACAAATTTATGGTAGGTAAAAATTTAGCTAGATCATCTGGATTTTTAACGTGAGCAATTGTAATTTTGGTTGAGCCAATTAATTGCTGAAGTACTTGATTTATATCTGATAACTTTACATTTAATAAATTAGCATACTCTTTTCCAAGTGACCTTAAACTTAACGCTTGATAGTCGTAAAACTGAATAAACACACCTTTTCTCTGAATTAGATGTTTCATTGATTCTAAATAAGTCGTTTGTTTGGCCTGATCCAATTCGATTTGAGTAATGGGTTTAAAAAACAATAACTCAATAACATCTTCTAACGCTTGATTAGTTGAACTACCTACAAATTGGATTTCAACCGAATAAGTATTAAATCCCGTATACGTTTCGCATCGATACTGACTTACAGATTCATTATTTGATAAACGTACACTTTGAATATGGTCAATTACGTGGACTATACTTCGATCTATTGATCTGAATGGAATTTCAAAATACAAATAACTATCTGGTGAGGTTTGCTTGGATATATAAAATTTTGATTTTGACAGCATTGCTCAGATTAGACTTGGACAATATTTTGTGGGGTATTTTTTTCAAAAGCAATTACGTTATCAATCGTGGTTTGCAAAATACGTTGTAAGGCTTCATTACTATTAAATGCATTATGTGGCGTTACGATTACATTTTCCATTTCCATTAAAATATGATCTTGCAGTAACGTCAACCACTTATCTTTATACTTAGGATTACTAATAATTCCCATTTCGTCATTAATCAGATCCTCCCCTTCTAATACGTCAAGTCCGGCTCCGGCAATCTTGCCCGATTGCAGAGCCTCGATCAATGCAGTTGAATCAACCAACCCACCTCGAGCCGTATTAATTAAATAAACCCCATCTTTCATCTTTTCAATCGACGGCTGATTAATAAAATGTAAGGTATGCGCATTAAATGGTAGGTGTAAAGATATTACGTCTGAATTTGTATATAACGCATCGGTCGTTGCGTAAGTAAATCCAATTGTTTTAGCGAACTCTTCGTTTGGTTTAAGATCATAAACCAATATATTCATCTCAAACCCTTTGGCCATTTTAGCCAAATGCATCCCAATATGTCCTCCCCCAATGATCCCCATCGTTTTACCCTTAAGATCCCAACCACGAAGACCGTTGTAATCAAATTGACAATCTTCGATCCGAGCAAAAGTTTGGGGGAGTTTTCGAGCCAGGGCTAATATTAAAGCCATCGCATGTTCGGCAACCGTATTCTCACCATAAAACGGCACACTACAAACCATAATATTTTTAGATTTTGCCATAACTGTATCTACATGATCAAACCCGGTTGATCGGGTGAGGATAATTTTTAAATTTGGTAATTGCTCCATAATTTCCGCAGTTACTTTACTGGTGACAAATACCGATAATGCTTCGATCTCGAAATTAGATTTTGCCAAATCCAAGGATAGTTCATCTTCGGAAACGATAATAGTATCGTTCGGTAAAGACTTTATAATAAAATCTTTTTGCCAACTTTCTTTGACATCAGTAAACAAAATCTTCATATGCAAATTAAATATATCATATTAATCTTTTTTAGGGTTTAATTCCCCGCCGCTTGCGGCGAAATCTTGCTTGTCATTCCCGCGGAGGCGGGAATCCATTTCCTTTAGTTGTTCTGGATCCCCGATTAGATCGGGGATGACATTCAGATACCTCGAGGCTTGCCTCGAGGAGTTTCATTCGGTTAATTCTTCTTCCAGTATTTTTTTTAGATCGTCATATGTAGGTGGTGAACCAACCAAAACTCGACCATTCACAAAAAAGATTGGCGTACCATTTACTCCCAATGAATCACCCTCAACTCTATCGGCGATTACGTTAGCTTCGCTGGCTTTATTGACAAAACACGTATCAATTGCGGATTGATTCAGTTTTAATTCTTTTGCTAAAACCGAAAAATATTCCGCTGGTGCGATACTTTCACTCCACTCTCCTTGATTCGCAAAAAGGAACTTTATGTATTTAAAAAAGTTATCTGTACCATCTACGTCATGAACACATTGTGTATAGAGTGCGGCTGGTTTGGCATTCTCGTGGGCAAACAGTGGAAAATCCTTTATCACATATCGCATTTTACCTGTAACAATATATTCTTTCTTAATTTGATCAAAATATTTATTGTGAAAATCCGCACAGATTGGACATTGATAGTCAGTAAACTCTACCATCAGTAACTTGAGATTTTCAGTGCCTATGGCCGCATTGCCCGTATCAGCTAGTTGCACTCGACCGGCAGGTAATGGACTGGGTAATCGTTCCGTATTTGCCCCTTCAACTTGGGATGTTTTACTATCAACAATTTGGGTATTGTAAACTGTTGGAGGTTTCGTGGGTTGAGGTGTCCCTTGACGATTAATTACATACAATGATGTTGCCGTAATAATTCCACCAGTAACGATGATGGCGATGACAGTAAAAAGGGTTGTTTTATTCATCAAATTTTTCCTCACATTCAACCTCGGGATGTTGTTGCAATATTATCGTTAATTCTTCGAAATTTTGCAAACCGTGGATTGCACCAACCTCTTGAATACAACTTGCCGATTGCGCCATCCCATACTTTACTGCTTTTGGTGGGTTTACGCCTTCGATAAGAGCCGTCAAATACCCAGACGAAAAAGCATCGCCCGCACCGGTTGAATCGATAACTTTTACTTCCAAGATCGGAATATAGTAATATGCATTCTTTTCACTTGTATAATAAGCCCCATTTTCCCCATCGGTAATAATAATATTATGTAGCCCTAATTCAATATATGTTCCTAATAACTTTTTGATCGAATAATCAAAATGATCAGTTCGGATTTTATTAATCATCAAATGCGCCTCTTCTTTATTCAAAATTACGGTATGTGCTCGTTTCATAATTCCCTCAACACTAGCAAATCCATTTTTAATTTCATTTTCCCCGGGATTATACAAAAGTTTACTTTCTGGATTTTTTGCCAACCAATCAAGTAGTGGTAAATGCAGTGATTGATAATCATCAAATCCCAGCGAACTTAAATAAACCCATTCGACATACGGAACTTCGATTGGAAATCGATATGGAGTTTTACCATGATAGGAAAGAATCGAGCGATCATTTTCATGGAATAATATTACTGAACTATCAGATTCACCTTCTTTAGAAGTGTAATCTAGATTAAACCCGAGTTCCATTAGGTTTGAATAAATGATCGAACCGAGGACATCATCACCCGTCCGTGACACTAAACGAACAATATATTTATTTGTGAGTAATCCGACCCCCACATTGACTGCATTTCCACCCAAA
The DNA here is from genome assembly GCA_964653325.1 of uncultured Candidatus Saccharibacteria bacterium. GTDB lineage: Bacteria > Patescibacteriota > 4484-211 > 4484-211 > CAZZFC01. The sequence continues at coordinate 5,077 of CAZZFC010000047.1, forward strand.
CTGATTTCACGTTTTGGAATATATATTTTTTCCGGGAAAGGCATACATAGTTCCAACTGCCGGTTTTTATTGTGCAAAATATTAGCTTCCGTGATTTCAAAAAAAATATCGATTGTTGAGTGTCCAATACACAAAATAGTTTTCATGATTTATTTATAATAATTTTTACTGCATCGATAATCGCTTGCGCATCCATCTCGTATTCTCTCAATAATTTACGATATTTACCAGATTGACCGAACTGATCATTCACGCCAAGCCGCATTACTGGTACCGGAAAACTACCGGATACTAATTCGGTTACGGCAGAACCTAATCCACCAATTATCTGATGATCTTCAAGTGTAATAACGCGACCAGTTTTGCGAACAGAATTTAGAATGGTTTCTTCGTCAATTGGTTTAATTGTTGATACATTTATAATCTCAACCGAAATTTCCTCAAGTGCCAAGGTTTCACTAGCAAGGAGTGCTTCGTAGATGATTGGGCCAGTGGCACAAATTGTAACATCCGATCCGGTTCGAAATATACTTGCCCGACTAATTTCAAAAGGCGTATCGGGCGTGGTAATTACCGGTGTCTTTTCTCGGCAAAGTCGAATGTAAACCGGACTGGATTGATTGATCGATGCAATTGTTGCTTTCTTGGCTTCAAAATAATCACAAGGTGAAATTACTGTCATATTTGGAAGTACCCGCATTAAAGCGATATCTTCTAATGCCTGGTGAGTCGCTCCATCTGGACCGGATGCCAAACCAGCATGTGAACCAATTATTTTTACTGGCTGATCGTTATAACAAATCGTGGTCCGAATCTGCTCCCAATTCCGCCCTGGTGAAAATACTGCATACGATGCAACAAATGGAATTTTACCAACTGCGGCCATCCCGGATGCAATCGTTACGGCATTTTGCTCAGCCACACCAACTTCAATAAACCGCTGCGGAAATGTTTGGGCAAAAGTATGCACCTTAACTGATTCAGCCAAATCCGCGCATACAACAACAATATTTGGATTAATTTTACCGGCATCGACTAATGCCTCGCCTAAACCATCACGGTTACTGATTAAATTATCCGTGGGAAATTTTAGAGTTTTATCGATCATGTGTGCTCCGTTTCTAACTGACCACCTAAAGTTCGTAGTTCTCGAAGCGCCTCAACCGTTTCCGCAATATTGGGCGTTTTACCGTGCCACTCAGGTAAACTTTCCATAAATTCAACATCCTTACCAGGAATTGTATGCGCAATAATTACGGTCGGTT
>CAZZFC010000048.1:0-6269 GCA_964653325.1 uncultured Candidatus Saccharibacteria bacterium
TGCCATCAACTTCCAGATTCCCTTGAACATAAAGATCCTCACTAGCAGAAGCATTACCAAAAGCGGGCGTGTCACTGGCTACATACAAATCTCCACCAACAATATGAAGTTTAGAATCAGGTAAAGTAGTTCCTATCCCAACATTGGAAGCAAAATAGGCAGTGGAGCCAACGCCGAAAGTGCCAGAAGTATAGAGGGTGTAATTTGGTGAGGTTGCCCCAACACCAAGAGTGGTAAATAGTCCAGACCCATTTACTTCCAATTTGTAATTAGGAGCAGTCGTCCCAATTCCCAAATTACCCGCGTTAGTGATCACTAAACCAGTGCCAGATGCCCCGCTGATATTGGCGGCAAAAGAAGTATTTAAAGCATCCAAACCAACCACCCCCAATAAGGCCGAGGGGGAAGTGGTCCCAATTCCAAGATTTCCAGAACTCATTATGTAAAGATTTCCATTCAAGGTACCTCCCTGGGCCAAAGAAGGCGAACCCTGACGATACTTCTCGGAAATTTCCCTGGCAGAGAGGGCATAATTATATAGTTTAACATCATCCATCGAACCATTCAGGTTGCCCGCTACCAGTGACCCAAATTTAACCGCACTAGCGTTAATAGCGGTAGCAGTGGTAAATGTTACAAAATGCCAATTAGCGTCAACTGCCGTTCCGGCTACCCCATCAACATAAATAGTACCCGTAATCCCAGTTAAACTAACAACGCCACCGGAAATAGAAACATATTGCGTCGCGTTAAGTTCCATCACCCCGCCGGCGCCGGTGCCGTTTACCCAAAAACTTGCCGAATGCACGCCAGTGCCTACATCACCAACGTCAATATAGTACATACCTTCAGTATTGTACCCTCGATTAAATTTGCCAAATTCATAACCAGCAAGGGCTGTGCTTGGCGTTACAAAGTAGCCTAACCCTAAAATCAAAGCCAGGGTAGCTAACATAGCGAAGATACGATTCTTTTGTATTTTACTTCTTGACATTTTCATAGTTTAAAAACCACCTCTAAGGTTTCGACCGACCGCTGATGCCAGTCATTTTTTAATTGCTGAATTGTTGAATGGCTAAATTGCTGAACTACAGAACAGAAACAACCACTTTCTTCAACAATTAAACAATTTAGCAATGTTAATTCTCTATTCTGGCTGTCGATAAAGGCATAAACTTTTTGTAAATCTTTATTTTTCATAACAATTCAACAATTTAACAATGTAACAATTCGTATTCCCCAAATTTTGCGTAGGCTAGCCACGACTCTAAAGAATGAATAAACTTTTCAAAATTCATTTGACCAGCCGAAAATTGCTTTCTATAAAGAACAACTCTCTCAAAAAATCTCCTAATATCGCTAGCAAGAACCAATCTCCGATTTGCAAAAACTCGGTATCCTAAGAAATCAATCCCTTTTTCCGCAAGAAACACAACCGCCTTTTCAGGAGGAAGAGACAGGCTCAAACTATCAGACAGAAATCCTCCAATTTCCTTTAGTAGTTTCAAAAGCCGTGTCTTGCTCGTATCCAAAATCAAGAAATCATCCACATACCGAACATAATGCTTTAAGCGCAACTTTCTTTTAACAAGCGCGTCTAGTTCGTTTAAGTAAACATTGGCAAAAAGCTGGCTCGTCAAATTTCCAATCGGAATTCCCGTTACGCAAGCCTCAAACAGATTTTTATTAAATTTTTGATCAAAACTGCTATTCATAATTTCTTCGATTAACCACATAATTCCGTTATCAGCAATCTTTTTTCGAATAAGTGACAAAAGTATTTCGTGATCGATACTGCCAAAATATTTAAAAATGTCACACTGTAAACAATAGACTTTTCTCTTCCGCCCCCCCCCCGCCGAAAAGGATCGCAAAAAACTCTGTAGTCTTAAAATCGCTTTGTGCGTTCCCTTACCCACTCGACAGGCGTAGCTATCGAAAATAAACCCGCGGTCAAAAATCGGTTCGATCACGTTGCAAAGGGCGTGATGAACAACCCGATCCCGAAAGGGCGCCGCCTTGATTACTCTTCTTTTCGGATCGCGGACTACAAATTCTTTGTAATCGCCATGATGATAAGTTTGGCTTATAAGCTCTTCCCGCAACTTCAAAAGATTAGCCTCCAAATCATAGGAAAAAGCCAAAATCTCCGGTCGGTATCTCTTGCACTTTCTTGCCTGAAGATAGGCGCGGTGCAAATTCTCAAAATTGTATACTTTGTCAAACAAATTCTTATATGTTTTCATAATACTAACCCTTTCACCGAAGAGAGGATTTTCTCTTTTTAAGATACTAGCGCTCTCTTCGGATACGGGCTAAGCTATCAAGAACTAAATCCGTATTTATTCGGCGCAGACTCTGTCTCCTTTATAGACTTGAGTTCGGGCCCGCCTCGCCTAGGTAATCCTAGGCGGGCCAGTTATAAAAGTACCGGACACAGCGAAAACCAATGTTCGTATTCGAGTTCGCTGGCGCGTTGTTCAAGTTCAAGGCGAAGGCACCCGCATTCGAAGTATTGTCCCAGTTGCCGCCGCGTTTGAAGGCGCTTGATTTAGTCCTTCCACGCCAGCCTCGCTAGACGCTCGTCTAGGCGGGCCTGTTAAGCGCAGAAATCAGAGCACGTTATGCCCTAATCTCTGCGCTCACTTTAATCCACCCACCAAGCATTTTTCCTATCTCGTTGATCATATCTGCCCCAAATCCATATTGTCGAATACTCACAAACTGTAAATCTTTTGCCAAGCGGAAGAGATACCTAAATTTGTCTAATTCGACACTCACAATTTTTAGCAAGGGAATCTTATTTCTCTCAGAATTCGCCTGAATCGTATCCTTCAATATTTCGAGCATGCTATTTTGTAATTGTTGTCCCAGCACAAACCTCTGCTTTTGCGGAAATTTTGAAATCATCGGGTACATCCATAAAATTAATTCGTATTGCTTTTCCAAGATTTTTAATTCTTTAATCATAATTTTTTGCCAGAGGGCAAAAGCCCAAAGTTCAGATTTCTACACCATTACCGGACACAGCGAAAACCAATGCCCGCATCCGAGGTCGCTGGCGCGTAGTCCAAGTACAAGGCGAAGGCACCCGCATCCGAAGCAGTGCCCCAGCGGCCGCCGCGTAGGAAGGCGTGGACATTGCCGCTAGGAGCAGCCGCGTCGGCATCAGTATAAAGTTTGCCCATGCCATCCGTAGAAATCCAGGAAGAAACTGACGGTCTAATTTCATCATAAGAAAGCTGACCGTAGGTTGAGATAGTGTTAAATTCTATCCACTCTGACCCCGGAACGGCATCGTAAGGCATCTCATCAGTCGTGCAAGCGGCGGCGGCGCAGGAGATCGTATTGTTAGTCCACTCCCAAACATTTCCGGCAAGGTCCCAAATTACCTGTCCATTAGAAAGAGTAAAGCTGGCTTTGGCATTTCTGCCGGTGCCGTATTCAGGATCTGATCCGTTGTAGCCTAAAGCGTCATCTAAACCGACATTGCCTCGGAACAAACCACCGGAATCAACCGTCCCACCGGACCAATTGGCGTCAACCTGCTCCACGTTTCTGGCAATAGTCATCCATTCATTATTGGTAATTAAGTGTCCTCCGGCGGAAGTACAGGCAGTGATGGCAGCGGTTTGGGTAATGGTTGCCCAAGGAGTAACTAACGCTTGAGAAGTGGCTACCCCACCAACATTCTTGGCTTCATATTGCATCACGCAGAAATCAGAGGTGCTGTAGGTGGCGTTGCCAGGGACTAAAACATAGCCAGTTAGGCAAGCGGCGCTAATTACCGAGGCGTTATGTCCGCCGATGCTCCGATCATTCGCGTTATTATCAAGCGGCCACCAACCGACCAAGCCATTTTCTACCGTGCCGTGAACATCAAGGGCAGAAACGGGAGCGGTCGTGCCAATACCTACGTTACTGGCGAAATAGGCAGTCCCACCAACCCCAAGAGAGCCATTAACATCCAGCTTAAAGGTAGGTAAAGTAGTGCCGATTCCAAGATTTCCAAAAAGATAGTTGTTGCCTGCCCCTTGAATTGAGAGTAGTCCCGCAGTGCTAGTGATATTTCCAGAACCAGAATATGTGGTGCCACCAGAGATTGCACCAGAAAGAGTTAAATTACCAATGTTTAGTAAGTTACCGGTGGAATCAATTCTTTGGGTTCCCGCGACCGCGCCAGTGTTGATACCAGTTGTACCATTTAAAGTTGTGCCAGTGATTGTATTTAAGGTAGAAATAGTGCCAAAGCCGGAAGCGATTGATCCACCGGTTAAAGCGCCAACTGATGTGAGGGAGGAAGCCAAAACCCCAGAACCTAAAGTGGCCGAGCCAAGAACAGCATTTCCATTTATATAGTAGCTATTACCAGTGGAAAGATTTAGTGAGCCCTCGACGTCTAATTTGTAGGCAGGAAGGGTGGTGCCAATACCAACATAGCCGTTTCCCAAAATAGTCAACATGTCTGCCGTATCGCCAACCTGAAAAAGCTCATCCGTTGCCCCAAGATCAACGGAAGACTTAAAAGAGGTAGCTTCAAGAGCCCCGTTTCCGGCGGCAAGATCAGAAGTGTAGATTAACCTTGTTCCTCCCAAAGTTAAAGTGGAATCACTATCTAGGGAGAAAGCGCCGGAAAGATCAATATCAAAAGCTGTACCAGCGAGCTCAAGTCTGTTATCAGTGAGTTCATCATAAAGAAGAGAGAAATCTTGGTCTTGGCCAAAATAGACTCCGGCGTCATCTCCAAGATAAAGAGCATTCCACTCGGCAGTGGTGGATCCTAAATCATAAGTATCAGCCGTTGCTGGTAGCAAATTGCCAGCAATGGCCTGGGCGGCGGTATAAAGAGTGCCATCAACTTCCAGATTCCCTTGAACATAAAGATCCTCACTAGCAGAAGCATTTCCAAATGCGGGAGTGTCACTGGCCACATACAAATCCCCACCAACAATATGCAATTTGGAATCAGGTAAAGTAGTTCCTATCCCAACATTACTGGCAAAATAGGCAGTGGAACCGACACCGAAAGTGCCAGAGGTATAGAGAGTGTAATTTGGTGATGTTGCCCCAACACCGACACTACCATCAACAATTAGGCTGTCTCCTGTTCTTAAAACATTTGCGGAACTCCGGTATAAGTTTGTATCAAATGAGTTTGTTCCGTCTCCCCAATCAATTTGACCTCCTGCATTAAAGGCCAATCTAAATGCTGCATCGCCCGCGACGGAGGAATATAAAACAGGAGTTGTGGTGGTGGTCTTGCCTGTTAAGCTAAGATAGGTAGTCCCCCCAGCAATCTTGAAAATATCATCAGTAGATAATAAATTCGCAGCAGCGCGATAGAGAGAAACATCTCCACCAAAATCGATGCCACCGGCAGCAGTAGTAGCCGCCACAAATCCCAATTTTGCGCCGGGTAACGTAGTCCCAATACCAACATTACCTGTGAAAGTTCCTCCTCCAGTGATCGTCAATCCACTGGACGTAATTGACCCATACACACTTGGAGATGCAGTTCCAGATTTGACAATTAGACCCCCCGTCCCGCTCCCAGCATCTCCGTGACCGTTAATGACCACGGCTCCTGCACCAGCCGCATCAATATCTGACTGTGCTCCAGGTACGATATACATTCGGTGCGCTGCACCTACATTGTCATAGTGAATGAAAGCATTGTATACATCCCTACCCATCACCCATTTGTTTGTTGAAGCGTAATCTTGCCAGACGAAATAAACACGCTGATCTGCTGTTAACCCAGATCGTAAATAGATTTGTACATTCTGATCCGTAGGATTAGAGATCTCCAAAGAGCGCACGGCATTGGCAACGGCGTCATAAGGTCCCCCACTCACGTGCAACTTTGACAACGGAGCAGTAGTCCCAATCCCAACATTGGAAGCAAAGTAGGCAGTGGAACCGACTCCAAAAGTGCCAGAAGTATAAAGGGCATAAAGGGGAGAGGTTGCTCCCACTCCCAATGTTGTGAAAAGTCCTGATCCATTGACTTCTAATTGATAACCGGGGGCAGTAGTGCCTGCTCCTACGTAGCCCGAGGAGTTAACATACAAACCCTGATTAGCATCTGCCCCTCTAAGCCAAGCTGTACCCACAACATCAAGTTTAGCTGCGGGCGAAGTAGAGCCAATGCCGACATTTGCCCCAAGAATGTTAACTTCATCAGTTGCCTGATCATCAAATTCCATTCTACCTGCAAGAGCTCCCAAACCAATCCAAGAGTCATCTGGCATGGCGATATTGCCTGATCC
>CAZZFC010000049.1:0-6187 GCA_964653325.1 uncultured Candidatus Saccharibacteria bacterium
GCATTTGGGCAACTCTTGGTTCAGATCTTAGCGGTAGCTATACTACGCGGGATTGATGTCTCAACCGCCGTTGAGATGGCAATGAAAAACTGGCAAGAGCGCGACTGGAGAGTAGTTGAGCCTATTGCCAGCCCAATCGTTGTCGGACGGACTGCCCACCAGGGTAACTTAATCGGGAAAGCCCACGTTGACCCGGATCTTTCTCGTCTAGATGAATTGCGTGGCAAGATTCTGGTTACACGCTTTGTTCGTGCAGTCCATGTGATGACGATTGCTGGAAAAGCGCTGGCGATTGTGACTGATCAAGGTGGTGTTACCTCTCATCCAGCGATCATTGCCCGTGAGTATAATATCCCATGCATTGTCGGGACTGGTGATGGGACACTTCGGATTCGCGATGGTCAGTTGATCGAGTTCGAAGCTACCGCAGATGAAGGAACCGTCCGCGTTCTGGACAAGTAAGAACATGAGTGACTTAGTAATCAAGTCAGTGCCCATGCCTAAAAAGTATGGGCACGAATTTTAGATATACCTTGCGTATGATTATTGTCATTGACAAGTACTACAACTGTATGTAGTATATTAAGTATGACAACAACTACACAACAAAGAACTACATTATTTTTGGAATCGGCAATAGTCAAACAAGCTAGAGCGCAAGCGGTGATTGAGGATATTACTCTAACGGATCTTGTTGAAGAGGCGCTATTGCTATATTTACCAAAGGAGACAGTTATCAAGAAAGCGGAAACTCAGCACAGTAATAAACGAACTCATTAAATTAAAAAATTATACAGAATAATTAATGTAATCATAGAAAAATATTAGGTAGGGTGATAGAAATGACAGAAATAAGTTTTGTTAAACCAGTTACTCATGCCATGGCAAAAAGTGAAGTAACGAATAAAGAAATAATCGAAAATCTCATATATTTTCTTTTTGGGATATTGGAAATATTATTAGTTTTTCGATTTATTTTAAAATTAGTGGGAGCAAGTATTACGAGTAATTTCGTTAGTTTAATTTATGGATTAAGTGGGATATTTACAATGCCATTTATTGGAATTTTTCGTAGAGTGTTTTCCCAAGGAATATCAGCAAATTCAGTTATCGAACCGGGAACCGTTGTTGCGATTTTTGTTTATGCAATTTTAGCTTGGGGAATTGTGAAATTGATCCGGATCTTGTTAGGTAAACGAAATTGAGTTTTGGGTTTGATATTAATGGAAGAGGTGAGAAAAATATATGGAAATAATACTGATAATATTTTTTGGTGCTGTGGTTGGGTGGATTGCTGGAATAATTACGAAAAGCGTTCACCGTAGTATAGCTGAAGATGTTGTTTTAGGTATCATTGGGGCATTTATTGGGGGATATGTGATGCGTTTGTTTGGACAGTCCGGCATTACTGGTTTAAATTTTTATAGTTTAATAATTGCTATAATTGGTGCAGTAGTAGTAATTGGACTAGCTCGAATTATTCGTAAATAAAATCAAATTTCAAAGATAAAGAGGGTGATAAATATGTCAGAGCAAAACCAAGAACAACAAAATAAAAAAAAGCATTACCTCGGTTCGATTATTGCCGCAGTGAGTGGAGTCGTTGTCGGAGCAGGTGCAATTGTGGGAGCTTTAGTTTTAAAAGACGAAAAGAACCGCAAAAAGATAGCCGATACTTTCCATGATGTAGAAGGAAAAGCTAAAGGAATTATCAATAATATTAAAGATAAAATGCAAGTTAAACAATGAAATTGTAATCTTTACCGTGGATGGTGTTAAGCTTCTATCGGATTTTAATATATTCTGCCTACGAGTCCTGTGAAAAGTTAGTTCCATTGGGAAAGTAATTATTTAATCCAAAAATTACAATTCTCATTCCCACCACGCAGATATTAGCTCCCTTGATAGTCCGGATTACATCCTATTTATTCTCATTTGATATATATCGACATGATTAATCATTCCAATTTTTAGATAGTATTACTGGCTAGTGTAATTGGTCCCTGCCAGGGTGATTTGATATAATTTTCATATGCAATTTGTGATTTTTCATGGATCATTAGGTTCTAAAAATGGGAACTGGTTCCTGGATTTGATAAATAAACTAACCGAGATGGATCAGGAAGTATTTTGTCCACAATATCCGGTTGATAATTTTGATAAGTTAAACAAGAATCAGTTAAATACAGAACAAAATTTAAAGTCTTGGATGATGACATTCGAAAATGAAGTGCTACCTCATTTAAAACCCGAAAAAAAGATTTGTTTTATTGGACATTCTTTAGGAAATTTATTCATTTTACATGTATTATCAAAACATCAAATTCCTTTGGATTGCGCAATTTTTGTTTCACCTTGTCTTGATGAATTAGGCTTAGTTCCTTGGCAGTATGATCTGGTGAATCAAACATTTTACAAAACAGATTTTGATTATGATGAACTTATCAAATTGGTACCAACTTCGTATGTGCTTTATTCCGATAATGATCCATATATTGAACCGCGACGTGCATTACATTTTGCTAAAGTATTAGATAGTTCACCGATTTTTGTTAAAAAGGCAGGGCATTTAAATTCCGAGGTAAATTTAAATGAATCTCCACTGGTTTTTGATTTATGTGTCACAAGGTTGGATCTTAATTTATATCAACGGTATGCCTTAAGTCGGACAAAGGATTCCATTGCCCAAAATATCATTAACTCCAACCAGAAATTTTTAATAATTACTCCGGAAGAAGGTAAAGATGAGGGGCGTTTCCATTTTATGAATATTAGTAAAAATGGTTTTGCGACTTTTGTTTCAAATGCCGAAAATTGGGATCCGGAGGATGAATATTTTACCGCTGGTCGAAAAGTGTGCCAACGAGGGGTTAAATTTACCCGGGTATTTATTATTAAGGATAATCAGCATTCAGGGCGAGAGATTCTCCGAAAACAAATCGAACTGGATAAACAGGCAGGTATTCAGGTCTTATCGATTCCGTTTTCCGATTATCAAGAACTTGGAGAGGATGAAGATTTTGGGATTTGGGACGATGAATACATTTGTATTATTAAGCGTGATATTTACGGGAAAGAGATTGAGTTACTTTTGGATGCCAGAGTAGAATCAATTACTAAAGCACAGGGTTGGAGAACCAAAATCCTTGAGAAAGCAAAAATAATCAATAAAATTGGGGGATCAGAAATTGAATAAAAATATATTAGTTGCAATTTTCGTGGTTACCGTGATTGTGATTGGTGGATGGATGATTATTAGTAACGGTCAAAATGAGCCTTTACTATTGGACACAACCAGCGATTCGGGTAACGATACTTCCCCAAATGAATTGGATTCATGTAAAAGCGTAATTGCAATTGGGGATATTACAGTGGAGAAAGATCCCGCGGGAGATGCGGAATCGTGGATTCGCTTTGATTACACTTCAAGCGCTGTGCATGATCTCTCTTGTAATTATTCAATCACGATTAAAAATTTTCAGGGAGAAATAGTCCGGACAACCGAAACCCAAGATACATTTACTTACCCAAGCGGTCAAGTATCAAACGGTTATAGTGATACACCGTACCAGGCTGGGATGAGTGTGGAAATTACACTCGATTAATTCCTTGAGAAATTTTGTGATTGATATATTTGTTTCAATCCGTATTTTTTAAACGATAATTAAAAGCTATTTTTTTGAGAATATACCACAGCCACCCAACGGTATTGAAATTCCCAGTAAGTATCCCAAGTTATACCAACCGCCGTTATTGCCGGTTTGATAGATGGTTATACTATGATCAAATAAGCTGGTAATAAAAGAAAGAATAGCAATTAAGCCTTGCCAAAGCCCTTGCCAGAATCCAGCGGAAACTGCCTCGATTGTGGGCATGCCTAATCTGGCTGCGACAATATACACACCAAAGATAATAAATCCTAAAAATAACATCACAACGATCGCAATAATTATAAGAATAATCCAAAGAAATGTTCTCATGTGTTAATCTAAATTATTATAGATGATATTTAACGAATTATAAACTGTTGTTCGTAATCTTGAATTCAACATAATCCAAAACATTAAAATTTTAGTTGCAATATATATTAAAAGATTGTAGCAAGATACTTAGATTTGATTCAAACGTTCCTGAATATGATGAAGTTTAATACGTTTTTTAATATAATCTTTTTCGACAAACTCTAGACGATATCGAATCTCTTCTGCGTACGAACGTTTCTTATTTGATTTTTCATAAAGTGCAATGTGTTTTTGAATGGTTTCGTCAGTAAATAATCCGAGTTTGGTTTTGCATGAATCACAAATAATATAACCAAATAAATCAGTACCAGGATTGCCACATGGGAAGCATGGTTTTTTTAATTCCATAGGTTAATTTTATCACTGGTGAAATAATTCATGTGATATTTATCGATTCGATACAGGATACCCTTTGTGGTTATTTTTGGAATTTAACCTACCGGGTTGATGTGCGATTAACGATATTTAACCATGCGATGTAATTTCCTTGATTTAATCAGATAAATTGGGAATAAAGGTAGTTATTCATTAGTACTATTAGGGTATACTCAAACCATGATTGAGCTAAAGAATATCAATAAAATTTACGGGAAAGACACATCCGCTCTTACGGCGCTTAAAAATATCAACTTTCGATTGGTAACTGGGGCGAATTTAGCTATTTTGGGTAAATCTGGTTCTGGTAAATCAACCCTGATGCATGTGATTGCTGGATTAGATCGGCCAAGTAGTGGCGAAGTGATCATAAATGAAGTGAGCGTTTGGGCGATGCCTAGTAAAAAGCTAGATGAATTTCGTAACAAAACTATTGGGTTTATTTTTCAAGCGTTTTATTTACAAAATGAAAATACGGTTTTAGAAAATGTAATGGTGCCTTTAGAAATCCGTGGTTTACCATTTAATCAGCGTAAAGCGGCGGCAATCGAAGCAATCAAAGCTCTGGAGCTGGAAGATAAGCTGCAGCGCAAAACTAGTGAATTATCCGGTGGACAAAAACAACGCGTGGTGATTGCCCGCTCAATTGTGGGAAATCCGGATATTATTTTTGCCGATGAACCAACTGGTAATTTGGATTCCGTGACTGGCGCGACAGTGGAACAAATATTATTTAATCTAAATAAAAATACCGATGTTTGTTTAATTGTGGTAACCCATGATGAAGATTTTGCCAAACGCTTCGATAATCGAATTATGCTGAAAGATGGTGAGATTATAGAAATGATCGGAGAAGGAGTAAGCCAATGAAAACAATTGATTTAATTAGCCGGGGAGTTAAAAATTTACAACGGAATAGATCCCGTACCACGTTAACGGTGATGGCGATTGGGATTGGCGCGTTAACTTTAATCTTAACTTTAGGGGTGGGAAATGCCTTACAAAACTACATTAACGCGAATGTACATATCGCGACCAATATTATTAGTATTGCTAAAGTAACCCAACCAACTCAAGATGCTAATGGTCAAAATACGGTTTCGGTATATGATCCCAATACCCCGCAAACCAAACTCGTTCGGGTTGGACCTGGTGTGTCCGAGGTTGAGATGAGTACGCTGGATGATATCAGTGCCATTAAAGCTGTCACTGGCGTAGATCAAGTATGGCCAAATTATGTGATTAATCCCCAATACATTCGTTTGGAAAACCAAACGACCCAATATAGTTTAGCCTCAATTAATGTATACAATTATTCAGATACATCGGTTGTCGCGGGGGTGTATCCAACCGACTGGACGCAATCCGATGTGGTAATTGGTGAGGTTTTTGCGGCAACGTTTGGATTAACCGATCAACAACTAATTGGACAACCAATTGTAGTTGGAATTAAAGATGCTAATGGTACTATGGTCGAAAAAACCTACACGATTGTGGGTGTGGCCAAGCCACCGATATTTCGACCGCGGCAGAGTTTAACCCAAGGCAGTATCACGATTGGAATCAATGCTGCGCAGAATTTATATGATACGCAAGCCCAAGGAACTACTGGATATAATACGTTTTCTTCGATTTTAGCGACTGTAAATAAAACAGTGGATGAAAATACAGTGATTAAATCCATTGAAGATTTAAATAGTAAATACTCGGTTACTGGAACCAGTGAGATTTTTGCGACTTTAAATACGGTTGTGAATTTTATTACCTTAGCTTTAGTTGGGTTTAGTGGG
>CAZZFC010000050.1:0-6170 GCA_964653325.1 uncultured Candidatus Saccharibacteria bacterium
AAAGTATTTCGTTTGATCGTTTTCATTTTGGGAAAAAATAATTGGTGAAATGATTAAGTTAACATAAATTGTTTGGTTGTCTTTATTCATTGTGGCGATGGTGTCGATTGTTAAACTTTGATTCATAATTTGTTGAATTTCTAGGGTAAATAATTTGGTAATTGGTTTTGATAGTAATTCAGCTTCAGTCCACTTAAAAATCTTTTCCGCACCTTGGCTGAATAATCGAATCAGTAAATTCTGATCAATTAATATAATTCCATCTTGAATAGTATTTAAGATGGTTTGGTCGCGATTAAAAGAAACACTTAAATTCCCTTGAACGGTTTGGCGGGTACGTTCATAAAAAAATACGAAAATTGTGACTAGGGAAAATGCGGTGACAAAATCAATAATAAATATTAAGGATGGTTTTACTGCAAAGAACCCATAATAAGCCATCATCGCATAAGTTGAGAAAAGAATTAAAACCGTAATGCTCCAAAATACTCCATTTTTTTGGCCGCCAATAAAAAAACTAATGGCTGGGATCATGAATAACCAAAATACCGCTGGGTCAGATAAATTAAGTAGTAATGTAAGTGAGATTAAAATAATTGAAAATAATGCCACAAATATGGTGGATACAATTTCGAATTTTGCTTTACGTTGCCACCATAAAAAGAAACTGCCCCCAATAATACCGGTAATTTGTGCGGTTAATGGAACTATTCTTTGACGAATACTAATTTCAAAAATAAACCAGATAATTGCTACCGTTAACGAAAGTAGTACCGTAAAGTTCATTACAATTGCTCGGCGCTGTTTTTCTTCATCCTCGATATTTTTTATAATAATTCCACCTTTCATTAGGTTTTTGATACTGACTAGAGTGTCTTGGAAAAGTGGAATTGATGATTTAATCATATATTCTATTTATATAACAATAAAACTAATTTTGTCGAAACAGGAATTACATCAATTGTAATTATGAAGCTTGTGCAACTAAGTTTTTGAATTCAGTAAATGTTGTTGTACTAATTTCTAGCGCATGAGTGATTTCGGATAGCAAACTGTAATCATTCCGTGCATTCATTCCAAAACCGGTGTATGCTTGCCAGCCCAGTTCTTTAGCCGAGTTTACCGTTGGGATATCTAATTGAGGACGCATATCGACAAAGATAAAATTTTGTTTTTGGTAATCATTAAGAACTTGATTCAATCCTTCAAGATTGTTACCTTCTTTGCCCGATGCATTAATTACAACGAAATTATCTGAGTTTATTTTGGTTGAATTTGTTTCAATTAAACTTGGATAATATTGGGTTTTAACAATTGGACTTAATTCGGTAACGAGATAATATTTATCAACTGGATCGATTAAGGTTAATGAATTGGGTCTACATGTTGCTAAACTTCGGGCAATGGTTTCACCAACCCCGCCTACACCAACCAGTAAGATATCCGAATTTATAAGCGGTTTAATTTCTTCTTCAAACCAACCCACAAACGAGGGCCCGTTTAAATCTAAGGGGATTAAGTGGGAGTTTTTAGTTTTCCGGACAAAACAATCTGTATTTTTAGGAAATTGGGTTTTGGGAAAACATGCCTTTACCATAGGATTACTTTTATGAGGTTGGGTTATATTCACCGCGATGATTTTGGGTTCCTTTTGGGCATACATAAAGAAATTGCTTAGGGTTTGGATATTATAAGGGGAGATATTAAATGGTTGATATATAAAATTCGGTAAAATTTTATTCATGTAAACCCGACTCGTGGAGATATTCCAAGCCGCTTCGTTTTTGTCTGCAATATATGGACAAAAATAAAAATCTGGGTACTTTTTGATAAGTTCAACTAACTCATTTAAATTACCATAAATCACCGGAATCTTCGATTGTTCAAAAGGAAAGTTACTGCTAATAACCATACTATATCATAATTATTTCTATCATAAATCAATAAGCATAAGGGTTTGAAAATAATGAAAAAAGGATTACAATACAAGTATATGTACTATAAGGTTGTAATTACAGCGATATCATTGATAGTATTTCTTTTTGTTTCGGCTAATTCTTTTGTCTCCGCCCAATCTACAGATGTTTTGCTGTATGATACCAGTAATAATTACTTGGGTGCGTGTGGATTTACCGATACTTCAAATTTTACGTTAGCCAACGATTTGGAAGTAAGCTTATTTCAAGTTTGGTATAAATGGAATTCGGGTGAAGGGCCATTAGCTCTTACCGTTATCAAAGATGGTACGGAATTTTTAGCTGGTAATGTTGAACGAGCAGCTTGTGATCCATATCAAACTACTTGGTGCAATGGAAACTTAACTGTAAATAAAACTTTTCCGGTGGGAAGTTATGTGGTTAAAGTCGCCAATGCTCGTCAATGTGCGGATATGAGTAGTAATGGGGTAGTGAGATTATATGGTGCCCAAACTGTATCACCAACGATGGTAACACCTACAATTGTTCCAACAATATATAATTCTCCAACCCCAGTCCCAACTACACCGTTGTTAGTTAGTACTGACGAAAACGATTCTTGCTCCTCAAATAATTGGGTATATCCGATTTTAGGTTTATCGGGAATTGGGAATATTGGTTTATTGATTTATATCTTCAAACGGAAATAATTTAGTTAGGACAAGATCCAAAGTGTTCACAACCATCATTAATATATGAGTTGCAATCGTAATAACCAGAATTGCAGGATTGAATAAAACAACTTCCTTGACTACAACCATTTGTTGCGTTTGGTAAATTACAGACATGTCCACAGGAACCACAGTTATTCACATTATTCCCAACATTTAATTCACAACCAGTTGCATAATATCCATCACAATCAGCATAAAAAGCATTACAAGCGCCGATTGTACACTGTCCAAGATAACAACCAAATTGCCATGCGTTTGGTGCCGCACAAGATGGACAAATTGGAGTTGGGGTAATTGTCGCGGTTGGTGAGGGTGTTGGAGTATTTGTTGGTGTTGAAGTAGGGGTTGGTGAAGGAACTGGAGTTGGAACCGGTGTGTTCGTCGGAATTGAGATTGGAGTGTTCGTGGCAGTTGGATTTGCAGTAGCTTGCGGAGTATTAGTAGGAGTTGGGGTTGAACTTGCAGTAACCGGAGTTGAAGTTGGCGGTTGAGAAGTTGCTGATGGGGTATTGGTTGGAGTTGAAGTTGGTTGGCGAGGAGTACTTGTAGCGGCAGTTACATTTGATGGTCTTGAGGTTGGAGCTGGAGTGTTTGTCGATTCAGGAGTAGTCGATGGAGGGATGGTTGATTCTGGGGTAGGGGATGATTCAGAATTATTTAATTCGATTTGAGTTGGAGTAGGAGTTGTAGAAAAATCCTGATTCAAACGTGAATTATTTACAACCACCACACCCGCGATAATAATACTAAGTACAATTAATCCAATTAATAATTCAATCCCAACAAATCCTTTTTTACTCACTTATTTAACATTACACTTTTAATAAATAATTTGTCAATTTATTTATCAAGATACAGTATAATAATGTCACTCTGACGGATGAATAGAGTTGATCTTGCGCGAAAGGGGTCTTACCATGAGTGTTCTTATACCTCAGAATGTTGCACATCAAATGCTTGCAGAAGTAATTAACTGGCAAAGAAAAATCACTAAGAAGTTTGGGATTTGCATGATCTTTCATTATGCAATAGAACGTGAGTGTTGGTCAGAGTGGATCGGTTTATCGAGTCACGAAACTGGCGCGATGATTACGCTTTGTGTTTTTCTTTTGGTGAAGAGGACAAGGTTTCGGATTCGATGAAATATCCGTTTCTTTGGTTTAAAAGCCGTGGGCTTGTCCCACGGCACAGTAATAATATGCTTGAGTAAATGTTAAACTAATCGTATGAATATAAAAATCATCCCATTCGAAGAAAGATATCGGACTCAATTAGAAAAATTATTTGATGATTTTCAGAATTTTATTACTGAAAATCTGGATACATACCGTTGGTCAATTCATTTAAAAGATTATGGGGAGAAAGTTGTTACTAATAATTTAGTGGAGATTAAAAAGAAAGGTGGGGTAATGTTGATTGCGATTAATGATGAAAAGGTCATCGGGTTTGTTATGGGAACAATTGTCCACCAATCAAAAGAGGATTTACTTGAGGCTAAACCAATGATCATGGGGGAAGCGAATGAATTATATGTTGATCCAAAATATCGAGGGAAAGGTGTTGGAAAACAATTACTTATCGGAGTTGAGGAATTTTTCCGAAAGAAGAAATGTGAATTTTTGTGGTTAAGCGTGGCATCGGTTAATGTGAATGCCTATGACTTCTATAAGAATAACGGGTACGTTGATCATGATTTTAATATGATTAAAAAATTATCTGAAAGATAACGATATCTATTTAAACTACTCAATCAAGGGCACTTAGTTTCGGTTTGATTTTGAGATATAATAAAAATGACATATGGCAGGTAGAGTGAAATTAATTACGATAATTGGTGTGGTTATTGTGATGATAATTTTAGGTATTGGATTGAAGGTGTTTTCTGAAAAAAGAATTCCCCTTGAATATAAGAGTCTTTATAACTATTTAGAAATTCAACTTAAGGAAGTTTCGAATTATACGACTCAAGCGTCAACCATTAAAACAAATGCGATTGTTTACGGTGCCGAATTATTGACGGCTAATTCCAATCGAGGCGATGATTTGTTAGAAGATTCTGCAATTGAAGGAGTTAAGTTGGAACTGGATAATATGCAAAATTTAGGAGTTAAAGGCGTAACGGTTACAATTGCCTATCCATTACTCCATTCGCGAAATCCTAATTTTGAGAAAATGCTGAAGTTTTATAAACAGGTTTCCCAAGAAATCAAAAATCGTAATTTAACCCTAGTGGTTGAAACAGGGGTTGTATTTTCAGGTACTTCTTTTTCTACTTATACAATCGACTTTTCAAGAATTCCTTTTGATGAATATAAAAAAGAAGCGAAAGTAATGTATCAAACAATTATTGATGAGATTAAACCAGATTATTTTGATCTGGGAACTGAGGCGGATACTTATGCGAACTTAACAGGTTATACCCAGTTAAAAGATGTTGCTGGTTTTGTTGGATTTATGGGTGAAATGATTGCTGAGTTAAATAAACAAACCACCAAAGTCGGGGCAGGGAGTGCAACTTGGTTAGGTACCAAATTTGCCCAAAGTCTAGTTGAAAATGTACCGCTTGATTTTTTATCGGTTCATATTTATCCAATTAATTTAGAAATTGTAAAAACATTCGAGAAGTTTGCAGAACTGGCGCATAGTCAAAATATTCCAATTATTGTGGATGAGACTTGGTTGTATAAAGCAAGAGCGAATGAAACCGTAGAAAATGTGGCCGCGACAACTGATATTTTTAAGCGAGATGTGTATAGTTTTTGGCAACCTTTGGACGAAATGTATTTTCAAATTATTGTTAATTTATGTAAAAAATTTGGTTGTACATTTATTTCGCCATTTTGGAGTAAATATTTCTTTTCATATTTAACCTATAAACCAATGATAGAAAGCTTAAGTTATTCTGAGGTTGTTAGTCTATCAAATAAATCAGTCGTTGATAGTTTTATGCACAAAAAGTTAAGTTCACTTGGACAAGCTTATCAAAAACTAATTCGGCAATAATATTTTAGTTAGTGGTGGGAATTGGACATAATCCCCATAATCCATAATTATTGTTGCGTGCAGCTTGTTCTGACTTTAAAAATAATTCCTGATATTTTACATCCGGTGGGTATGTAGAAACTTTGGCATAACCTGCTTTGATCAAATATTCATTAACAAAGATATCACCGACATATACATATCGAAGTAGTCGACCGTATTTATCGGTATTGGAAATATCTTTTTCGAGTCGAACTTGTTTACCTAAAACCAACTCCTTATTCTTATTCGATGCTTCTTGACCAAAACAACCAATCGGTCGATTGGGATCAACTGTTTCAGGAGTATCAATTCCAATATAGCGAACTTTAATTCCACCTTCAATTTCGATCGTATCGCCATCAATCACTTTGGTAACTACAACATTTGATTCATCAATTTGATTTGGGGAAACTGTGGGTGTGGATTTTATTCCTAAAATTTGGTTAAGGGTTGGATTGTTGATGAGGGTAATAATTAGAAATATCAGTAATCCCAG
>CAZZFC010000051.1:0-6143 GCA_964653325.1 uncultured Candidatus Saccharibacteria bacterium
ACTCGAGTCAAAAACATGGCTTGAAAATTCTCAGCCAACAAACTTTAATTCTATCGTAAGACAAGCATTAGATTCTTTACAACCATTTGCTAATGAAAAACAGGTCATTCTTTTATTTGAATCAAATTTCGAAACAATTTTAGTTAAAATTAATCAGGAATATATTCGTTTAGCACTGAGTAAATTAATTGATAATGGGATCAAATATAATCACATGAATGGATTTGTAAAAATCATCACTCAAATTAAAAACAGGGAACTAATTGGTAAAATAATTGATAATGGGAAAGGAATTCCCTCAGACGAAATTTCACACATCTTTACTAAGTTTTATCAAGTTCCACAAGACAATTCGATTTTAACATCACGATATCCTGGAGTTGGAATCAGTTTATATATCTCCAAACTAATTTTTCAGCAACACGACGGAGATATCCAAGTCGAATCTAATATTAACCACGGAACAACCTTTACTTTTACCCTACCAGTTTTTACTAATGATTAACCAAATCGTAATTTATTCCAATCAATATAAACGAATACAAACTGTCGGATTAAAATACAATATTTAGTTATCAGATCCTATAAATACATGCATTGGTTTGATATACTAGGGAAATGCAAACTGGGAATATTAATGAGGATATTATAAAATTACGACACAGTACGGAACATGTATTACATCAAGCTGTAAAGGAATTATATCCAACAGTACTTTTAGCGATGGGTCCAGCAACTGAGGAAGGATTTTATTTTGATTTTGACAATACTCCCGATGGCACGGAACCAGTTAAACTAACAATAGAGGATTTCCCTAAAATTGAAAAACGGATGCAAGAGATTATTGATTTAAATTTACCAATTATTCGGCAAGAAATTGATGAACAAAAAGCCCGAGAATTGTTTAAAGGAAATCCCTATAAGCAAGAATGGATTGATGAAATTCTCAAATTAAAGCAACCGATTAGTGTTTATTGGACGGGAGAGCCGTATGCTGATAAATCAATGGTAGATTTATGTAAAGGTCCACATTTAAATTCAACTGGTGAAATTAAGGCTTTTAAATTAATTTCAATTGCGGGCGCGTATTGGCACGGAAATGAAAAAAATAAAATGTTAACTCGTATCTATGGCGTTGCTTTTAATGATCCGGCGGATCAACAAAGTTATCTATCGGATCTCGATCGCCGGAAACAAAACGATCATCGGGTATTGGGTAAAAAGTTTGATCTATTTTGCTTTTCGGAATTAGTCGGTAATGGGTTAGTCATGTTTACACCCAAAGGCACAATTATTAAAAATGAATTAAAAAATGCCTTACTTTCTATCAGTAAAAAATATGGGGTATCAGAAGTTAACATTCCCCATATGGCCAAAATTGAACTGTATAAAACTTCTGGTCATGCTGGTAAATTTGCCGACGAACTTTTTAAAGTCGTTAGTCATTACGATGAGGAATTTGTTTTAAAACCCGTTAATTGCCCGCACCATACCCAAATTTATGCATCCCTAAAACGAAGTTATAAAGACCTTCCGATTCGATATATTGAATCAACCCAACAACATCGAGATGAAAAACCCGGCGCAATCGGAGGACTTAATCGTACACGTTCATTTGAAGTTGATGATGGACATACTTTTTGTACACCAGATCAAATCAAACAAGAAGTTATTAATACCATCAAAATTATTGAAGAATTTTATACAGGACTTGGAATGTGGGGAAATCATTGGGTTTCATTGTCATTCAGAGATGATGCAAAACCTGAAAAATATATTGGAGACCTTAAGGATTGGGAGAGAGCACAAACGATGCTACTAGAAGTAAATACTGAACTTGAATTAAATGCGAAAACGATGATTGGGGAAGCGGCTTTATATGGTCCGAAAATTGATTTTATGCTTAAAGACGCACTTGGAAACGATCGACAATTAGGTACAGTTCAAGTCGATTTTGCGATGCCTAAAAGATTTGGATTAACATATATCGATATGGATGGAACGGAAAAAACTCCAGTTATGTTGCATCGAGCTATCTTAGGTTCTTACGGTCGATTTATTGCTAATTTACTCGAAAATAATGGTGGGGCATTCCCCGTTTGGCTAAGTCCAATTCACGTGATGATTATTCCCATTTCAATTAAAGTTATTGAATATGCCAATCAAGTAAAAAAACAACTTTTTGATCAAGATATACGGGTTGAATTAGATGATAAGGATGAGACAATGGCAAATAAAATTCGCAAAGCCCAAGAGCAAAAAATCCCATATATGATTATTATTGGAGAAAAAGAACAACAGAACAAAACAATTAATGTCCGTTTACGAAACGGTGAAACCTTGGGCGAAATTTCAATTGAACAATTTTTACAACTGATAAATCAAGTGATTAAATCTAAATCTCTAAAGCTTACTGCAAACTAATCCTTTGAATAATTATTATATTTTGTTACAATATCAATACAACTAGTGGAAAGATTTCGTAACCTTCAATATCCAATCAATTCCGATATCCGTGACGAAACACTTCGCATAATTGATGATAAAGGTGAAAACGTTGGGATTTTGACAAAAGCGGAAGCGCTTAAAAAGGCGAGTGAAGTAGAATTGGATCTAGTGTTGATTTCACCTTCGGCAAATCCTCCAGTTGCACGAATTATTGATTATAATAAATTTTTATATATTCAAAATAAAAAAGCCGCCGAACAAAGGAAAGGTCACAAAACTGAACTTAAAGAACTTCAATTTAAACCCAATATTGACGATTTTGACTTACAGGTTAAAATAAACCGGGCAAAGGAATTCCTATCCGATGGAGATAAAGTTAAATTTACCGTCAAGTTTTATGGAAGGATGTTAAATAACAAGCAAATTGGATATGATAAAATGAATGTCATTGTTCAAGCTTTAGCTGAAAGCGGAGAAGTTGAAAAGCCAACTATGATGGAGGGGAATTTCATGGTAACATACATGAAACCTAAATAAACTATGCCAAAAATGAGAACCCATAAGGGTGCAAATAAAAGAATCAAAATCACAAACGGTAAAACCCCGAAATTATTACGGCGTAAGAAAGTCCGCGGAAAAAATGTTAAAGCAAGCACATCGAAATTGCGCCAAACACGTAAAATGGCTACTGTTTCGCGTCAAGATGCAAAAGTAATACGTAAGTTAATACCAGGAATATGAGCAGAGTCAAAGGCGGGTTTACCCGCGCACGCAAACATCGAAAAGTAAAGGCACTAGCAAAAGGTTTTTTAGGCGCACGTCGACGAACGTTTAAAGGTGCAAAAGAGGGAATTTTACACGCCCTTGATCATGCCTATGTTGGTCGTAGACTGAAAAAACAGACGATGCGTCGTTTATGGATTGTTCGGATTAATGCCGCCCTAGCACCTCATAAACTTTCCTATTCAAAGTTTATTAACCTACTTAAAACCAATAATATATTACTTGACCGAAAATCGTTAAGTGAACTTGCTATTTCTGATCAACCAACATTTGACAAGATTGTTGCTGACGTGATTAGATAATAAATATGTTTCAGCAATTAATGCTCGAATTTTTTACTGTTTTTGCTATTTTGCAGCTGGTATTTGGTTTTTTTGAATATCAGTATAAACCAGATATTTTTTATGTTGTCGGGCGTTTATTCACCGCAGAAAAATACATCATTCCATCAATTATTCTTCCGATTACGTATATCATTCTAAGTCGTTTGGTAATGTTTTTGTTTTTCTAATTAATGAACAATACTTTAATCGATCCTACGATACCAGTTTTACCTATAGATAAGGGATATTTACATCCAATTACACAAACTTATAACGAAATCGTAGAAATTTTTATGGCAATGGGTTTTGAACTTGTAGAAGCCCGAATGGTAAATACTGAAGAAGCAGTTTTTAGTTCATTGAATTTCCCCAAAGATCACCCCGCCCGAGATTTAATGGATACCTTTTATTTAGAAACAAACTACATTCCGATTCCCCATACCAGTTCGATGCAAAATACATTATTGACTACACGAAAACCACCGATTGCTGCGGTAATCGCTGGACGCTGTTTTCGGAATGAAAAACTAGATTCAACCCATGAACACACTTTTTATCAATTGGAAGGAATGTATGTTAATCAAAAAGTTCGTTTGAGTGATTTGATTGGTACATTAAAAACAGCTGCTCAATTAATATCCGATCGTTATCAACTGGGGTTAGAATTTAAAGTGTTATCTACTTATTTTCCGTTTGTTGAACCAGGTATCGAAATCCTAGCTAGAAAACCGAATTCAGATAAATGGTTAGAGTTAATTCCAGCCGGTATGATCCATCGAAACGTTTTGATATCGGGTGGACTTGATCCCGAAATTTGGAATGGCTTTGCCTGGGCAATTGGTATTGATCGCTTAACAATTCTTAAATACGGCATCGATGATATCCGTTGGTTTCATAGTGGTGATTTACGTTTTAATCAACAATTCTAATTATGCTTATATCTTATAACTGGATTAAAACTTATTTACCAAATCTTACCCAAACCCCTGCTGAAATTGCCGATTTTCTTTCAACATCTTTAGCCGAAGTTGAAACAATCCAACATTATAAAGACGATACAATTTTTGAAATTAAAAATATTGCGTTAAGTCATCGCGCTGATTTGTTTGGTGAAATTGGATTTGCCCGAGAAATTAGTGCAATTCTAAATACTGACTTAGTTCTTTCTAACGAATTACCAATTCCGAACCTAAATGGTTTGATCACAACTGATTTAAAGTTAAATATTACAATACAACAACCAGAGTTATGCCAACGTTATTCCTGCATTATTATTAAAGGAGTAAAAATTAGCGAAAGTCCTGATTGGTTAAAAGATCGCTTGATATCAGTTAATATGCGACCAATTAATAATATTGTTGATATAACAAATTATTTAATGTTTAAACATGGACAACCTTTACATGCATTTGATTTCGATCAATTAATTATTGAAAACAACAACGTCGGTATTGAGGTTCGTAATGCCGAGAATTCTGAAAAGCTGGAATTAATTGATGGAACATTTTTAAACCTAAATCCTTCGGATTTAATAATTACCAATAGTACATCTCAAAAATCAATTCCCATCGCTCTTGCTGGAATTATGGGTGGTAAAGCTTCGGAGATATCCACACAAACCAAAAACATATTAATCGAATCAGCAAATTTTAATATGTATCAAATTCGTAAATCATCAAGATTCCACGCAATTCGTTCGGAAGCATCTCTCCGTTTTGAAAAGGGGATTGATCCTCAGCTAACAATTCCTACCTTAGAAGAAGCAATCATGATGATTACTGGAGATAATAAATCCAATCTAATTACGGATGAGTATTTAAAAAACTCTCCTCCTAAAAATTCAATTAAAATCAATTCAACTGATTTAAATTATTATCTAAATATTAATCTCACACCTCAAGTAATATCGAGCACGCTTTCGCGATTAGGTTGTATTGTCAACACCGATTCGGAATTATTGAATATTCAACTACCGAGTTTTCGTAAGGATTTAAAAAACCAAGAAGATATTTATGAAGAGATTGCCCGTATTTATAATTATAACAAGATTACTCCAACACTTCCAGATCGGAGTATACAACCAGCCAGATTCAATCCTTTCTGGCGCTTTAAGAATACATTACGACAAATTCTTACAGAATCTGGTGCCAATGAATTACTACAGTATAGCTTTGTAAATGAACAACAAGCTGGATTAGCCGTTGAGATAAACGAAAACCAGTTAATATTAGCGTCCAAAATTGATAAAAATCTTATTCATATTAAAAACACCTTATCACCAGAATTATCATACATGCGTACCTCTTTAATCCCATCATTAACAAATGCCACAATTGAAAATGCAAAACGATTTAACTCATTCACGATTTTTGAAATTGGGAAAGTCCTTTATCCAATAGATGATAAATTACCAAATGAATTAGACGTTTTATCCATGATTTACTATTCAAAAAATAATGAACAATTAAATAATCTTAAGTTAATTAAAGGACTTTGGCGAATGATTTTAGATAAAATTGGAGCGGAGGATGAATTTTACAAATGGTTACCATTTCAAATTACGTTAGAAAACACGGAAGGAGTTGCATT